>CATMNW010000054.1 GCA_950071875.1 uncultured Erythrobacteraceae bacterium
GCCGCCATAGCCGCCCTGGTTCCCGCCGCCATAGCCGCCGCCGGACCCACCGCCATAACCGCCGCCCGACTGGCCGCCGCCGTAATTGCCGCCCCCGCCGCCGCCGCCGCCGCGCTGGCTGCCACCGGGCCCGTCGAGCATGGTCAACGTGCCGTCGAAACCGCGCAGCACCACTTCGGTGCTATAGCGATCCTGCCCGTTCTGATCCTGCCATTTGCGGGTCTGCAACTTGCCTTCGATGAAGACCTTGCTGCCTTTCTTGAGGTAGTTTTCGCAGACATTGATCAGGCCTTCGGAAAAGATCGCGACCGTGTGCCATTCGGTCCGTTCCTGCCGTTCGCCGGTGTTGCGATCCTTCCACTGTTCGCTGGTGGCGATGCGCAGATTGCACACCTTGCCGCCGTTCTGGAAGCTGCGCACCTCGGGGTCCTGCCCGAGATTGCCGATCAGCATGACTTTGTTGAGGCTGCCTGCCATCGATTCGTCCCTTCGTGTCTGTTGGGCGATGGCCTAACCGAGCGTCCGGCACGGGGCTAGGCCCGTGTGTAATTATGCACGGTGCTTCGCGCTACAGCCCCAGTCCAACCGCCACCCAATAGGTCAGGCCGGCGAAAATCCAGGCCAGCGCGAACAGATAGACGGTCATGAAGATCGGCCATTTCCACCCGTTCGTCTCGCGCTTGGTCACCGCGATGGTCGAGAGGCATTGCGGCGCGAACACGAACCAGGCGAGGAAGGCGAGCGCGGTGGGGAGGCTCCACAGCGCCGAAATCCGGTCGGTCACGCCCTGCGCTTCAAGCTCCTCGTCATCGGCATCGACCGCATAGGTCGTGGCGAGCGCGGTGACGGCCACTTCGCGCGCGGCGAGCGCGGGAATCAGCGCCAGGCTCATCTCGCGGTTGAAGCCAACCGGTTCGAGAACCGGATGCAGCGTATCCGCGACAGCCCCTGCATAGCTCGCATCGAGCTGGCTCTCGCCCGGTTCGGCCCGTGGGAAGCTCAACAGCACCCACAGCGCGATCGTGGCGACGAAGATGATGGTCCCCGCCCGGCGCAGGAACACCCATGCGCGCTGCCACAATCCGATCGCGAGATCCTTGATGCGCGGCAGCTGGTAGCGCGGCATTTCCATGATGAAGCCACTGGCCGCGCCCTTCGCGACCGAATTGCGCAACACCAGCGCGACCACCATCGCCCCGACGATGCCTGCCAGATAAAGGGCAAACAGGACGAGGCCCTGCAAGCCCACGCCCGGCCCGACGCTGGTTTCGGGAATAACGGCGGCAATGATCACTGCATACACCGGCAGACGCGCCGAACAGGTCATCAGGGGAGCAACAAGGATCGTCGTCAACCGGTCCTTGGGATCGGGGATCGAGCGCGTCGCCATGATCCCCGGAATGGCGCAAGCGAAGCTGGAAAGCAGCGGAATGAAGCTTTTACCCGACAGGCCAACGCCCGCCATCAAGCGGTCCATGAGGAACGCCGCCCGCGCCATGTAGCCGGTCGCTTCCATTATCAGGATGAAGAAAAACAGGATCACGATCTGCGGCAGGAAAACGACCACAGAACCTACGCCGGCAAGCACCCCTTCGGTGAGGAAGTCGCGAATGAAACCGGGGGCCATGACCTGTGTCACCATGCCCGAAATAGCGCCCACCGCACCCTCGAGTGCGTCTGCGAAAGGCGTAGCCCAGGCGAACACGGCCTGGAAGATCACGAACAACAGACCGAACAGGATCACGGGGCCGATCCACGGATTGAGCAGGATCCGATCAACGCCATTTTCGACAGTGTGGCGGGTCGACTTCGACAGATCGCGCCCCGCGCCATATGCTTCGCCGCGAGTCGCCGTTCGGGCAGCGTGATATGCCAGCGCTTGTGGGATTCCCCGTCGCCCTGCGCTTCGGCTTCGGCAATTGCGGCAGTCAGTTCGGACAGGCCCTTGCGGCGTACGGCCACCGTCGGGATGACCGGCACGCCGAGAGCTTCGGAAAGCGCCCCGGCATCGAGGGTCAGCCCGTCACGCTCCGCAAGATCGACCATGTTGAGCGCAACCACCGTCGGACGGCCAAGTTCGAGCACTTCTTGAGCAAAGACGAGATGCTGCTCGAGGTTCGCAGCATCAAGCACCAGGACGATGACGTCGGGGGCCGGTTCGCTGGCGAACTCGCCCTGAACGACCTTGCGCGTAACCTCTTCGTCGGGACTTGCGGCATCGAAGCTGTAAGATCCGGGCAAGTCGATCAGTTCGATCGTATCGCCACCGGGCAGGGCCATACGGCCGGCTTTCCGCTCCACGGTGACGCCCGGATAATTGGCGATCTTCTGGCGCGCACCGGTGAGCGCATTGAACAGCGCCGACTTGCCTGCATTGGGGTTGCCGACGAGAGCTGCGGTACGATGCTTCACGGGATCTTCGCGGCTCATGCGTGCTCGACCTCGATTGCCAGTGCATGCGCACGCCGCAGCGCAATCGTCATCCGGCCGATCCGAATCGCAAGCGGGTCACGCGTGCCGAATATGCCCCGGTGGATCACGGCAATCTCGGCCCCCTCGTCAACGCCGAGAGCTTGCAAACGCTTGGCTTCATCTTCTGCGAGGGCGGGCCAGTCCACCGCGACTATGCGGGCAGGCTTCTCGTATTCGAAACTATCCAGGGTCATGCCGCACGCCCTGTCAGATCAACAGGCTTGTTGCAACTGGTTATCAATAGCGCGCTAACGCGCGGGATAACGCAGGCGCCCAAGAAAACGCGAAACACTGAAACGTTCACGATCCGGGTTCAGCCACTTCGCCTTGGTGCGCTCGAAGGTCATGACACCATCGATGCGGCGTCCGAGGAATGCCTTCGTTTCGGTTTTCTCCTCGCTCTGGTCGTCCACGAATACCGCCAGGGTGGCGCCATAGATCGAGGCGAGGATCGCACGTTTCGTATAGTGGTTGTAATCCGTGGCCGTATCGCCGGCCAGTCGCCACATCCGGTCTGCGCTGTTCCAGCCGGTCTTCAGGGCGCGCGGGGCATTCTGCGGCATGGCCATAATCGCCAGCGCACGGCGCAAGGCCTCTTCAAGACCTATCACCGCGTCGAGCCGGTATTGGACAAGGCTACGGATACGCTCGCGGATCTTCACTGTCGCAAGCTTTTCCGGAGGTAGGTCCAGCGCCATCTGGCGATCGATCGTCTCGATCCATGAGCAGATCATGCCCATCGCTCCGTCATCCTTGAACGCGAGGCGCGCGACATCGCGATCAGCGCCAAGCTGCTGTGCTGCCATATCGAGAGCATCGTTCGACCAGCCGTCGAAGACCGCACTTTCGGCGATAGCCGGAGCAAGCGCGAGACGAAGCTCATCAAGCGTAAGATCTTCTACGTGCATGGGATCAGCTCGGCCCGTAGGTTTCGGCCGACTTTCCACGCTCGGCTTCTGCCCGCTCGATTTCGTCGAGCATGTTGGAGCGGGCACCCAGAAGGACCGCATAATCGCGCGCACTGCGGCCGGAATTGTCCGTCCTGTCCGCATCAGCACCCTTCTCGATCAACATCCGGACCAGTCCGGTGTCGCGGCGGTGCACCGCCGAAATCAGGGGTGTTTCGCCAGTGCTGTTAGGCACATCGACCGCGGCGCCCCGTTCTGCCAGAATCTGGACACCTTCCGAAAATCCGAGTTGCGCCGCCATCGAAAGCGGTGTGGCCCCATTCTTGTCGGCGATGTTCGGGTTTGCGCCTTTCGACAGCAGGAATCGCAGCCAAACGGGGTCGCGCCGCTGGGTCACGATATGAAGGGCCGTTTCACCGCTGACGAGATCACGCGTATTGACCAGGATGCTGCCCGGCTCTTCGATCATTTGCGTGACATCGTCTCCCTGGCGCTTCTTGACCGCCTCGAGAAACTTGAACCCGTCACGCTGCATCTGTGCCTGCAACGGCGCCGCGATCAACGATGCCGCAATGGCGCCCATAACGATGTTACCCGCAATACGCTTCACTTTGCGAAAGCCCCTATTATCTTCAGGTGAGTGAATGACTCGCCCTTGCCGATCGGCGGTTAGCAGACCATGAACCGGGACACCATGCTACGCAATACCACCTTCCTGCTTCCTGCCATCCTCGCAATCGCCGCCTGCCAGACAGAACCTGCAGGCGACCCGCCGCTTGCAGGCGCTGCCATCGGCGGCGACTTCACCCTGACGGGGGAAGATGGCAATCCTGTCAGCTGGAACGATTTCGACGGACAGTATCGAACCATATATTTCGGCTACACATACTGCCCTGATGTTTGCCCTGTAGATACGCAAAGTGCGATGGCGGGCCTCAAAGCCTTCGAAGAGGAAAACCCGCAGCTTGGCGCGCGGATTCAGCCGCTTTTCGTCAGCGTCGATCCGGATCGCGATACGCCGGAAGCACTTACCGAATTTACCGACAGTTTCCATCCTCGCCTCATCGGCATGACCGGTACCAGCGAACAACTGGATGCGGTGACACGCGATTTCGCCGCGACTTACACGATCGGCGAAAAGGAGGAGAACGGGGGTTACCTCGTCGGCCACACCAATCTTACCTATCTGTTCGGCCCGGACGGAGAGCCACTTGCCATGTTGCCGACCGACGAAGGATCGGCAGCCGTGGCGGCAGAACTGGAAAAGTGGGTGCGGTGAGATACCGTTTCTGGGAACGACCGCTTGCGGACCTGACAAACGAGGAGTGGGAAGCCCTGTGCGATGGATGCGGCCGCTGCTGCCTGCACAAGGTCGAATATGAAGAAACGGGCGAGATCGAACACACGAATGTCGCGTGCAAACTGCTGGATACGAAAAATGCCCGCTGCACCGACTACAAGCGCCGCAAGGCCTTCGTACCCGATTGTCTTCGCCTGACCCTGAAGATCGTCGAAGACGTAAGTTGGCTACCATCGACCTGTGCCTATCGCAGACGGGCAGACAACGATCCCCTGCCCCGATGGCACTACCTCTTGACAGGTGACAGGGAAGGCGTCGTGAAGGCAGGGGTTTCCGTGGCGGGACGCGTGGTTTCCGAAACAGAAGCCGGCCCGCTCGAACATCATGTCGTCGATTGGGGTGATGACGAATGGGACGATGAGGAGGCGATAGCGTGATCGACTGGCTCCGCCGCGAAGCGCTGGAGCCGGTGATCGAGCTGAATGGCCATTCGCTTCCGATCCGGCTCACCCGCAATCGCCGCGCAAAACGCCTGACCCTGCGCATGGCCCCTGATGCCAGCGAGGTTCGCATCACACTTCCCCACTGGTGTCGGAGCGAAGAGGCGATCGCATTCGCTCACGCCCGCCGTGACTGGCTCAGCTCGCAGATGGCAAAGGTACCGGAACGCCGCGATCCCGTACGCGATCGCACCCTTCTCTATCGCGGCGCAGAAATCGGGATCGACTGGCGCGAAAGCGCACCGCGCAAGCCTTCTCTATCGGAAACGAAACTCCTGATAGGCGGACCTGAGGAATCGCTTGCGAAGCGGCTCCAGCGCTGGCTCGAGCAGGAAGCCTTGCGGCTCTTCACCGATGATGCTGCCGAGTATTGCCTGCGCGGTGGTCTAGATTGCGCCGAGGTCAAACTGACCCGTGCGCGGCGTCGCTGGGGCAGCTGTTCTTCCGAAGGCGTCTTGCGGCTCAACTGGAGGCTTGTCCAGGCACCGGATCATGTGCGCCGTTCCGTCGTCGCGCATGAGGTGGCCCATCTGGTCCATTTCGATCATTCCCCTGCATTTCACGACCTTCTCGGCCAGCTTTACGAGCAGGACATCGACGGCCCCAATTCATGGTTGAGCCGGCACGGCCGCGAACTCTACGCGACTTTCGGATAAGGCGTACTGGCGCGGTTCATCGAAACCTCCTATCTTCGATGGCATGCGCTTAAAGTCACGCTTCAATGCCAAGGCCGGTGTTGCCGATTTGTGGGACTATGTCCGCGAACCGCGTCCGTATCGCTGGCTGTTTCTTGCAATATCGTTCGCTATTCCTCTGGTTGCGCTGGCTGTGTTGTCGCAGGAATCGCATCTGCGCCCGCCTGACGCACCTAAGGTGACCTACATTTCGACCTTTGCCGAAGGACGCAGCGACGAAGAGATCCGCCAGTCGAACATCGAAAACCAGCAGCGCAAGGAAGCGCGAGAGGCCGAGCGTGCAGAACTGGAGAATCGCAAGGTCGAAGCATACAAGACACTAGGCCGGGCCACCGGGCTAGATGTCGAAGCAATGGAACGCCAGGCCGAGATCGATCGCGCGCGGGAGCAGGCGGAGCAAGAAGCGGCCCAACGTGAACGCTACAAGGCAGGGCAGGCGCTTGATAACGCAGGCGAGTGACGAACGCTGGCTCGATGCAGCAGCGCGGCTTGCCACACGCGCGCGGCCGGCCAGTTTCCCCAATCCCGGTGTAGGATGCGTCCTCGTAAACGATGGCTTGGTGGTCGGTCGCGGATGGACTGCACCCGACGGCCGACCTCATGCCGAAGCGATCGCTCTCGAACAGGCGGGTAACAAGGCACGCGGCGCCACCGCTTACGTCACGCTGGAGCCTTGCGCACATCAGTCGCCGCGCGGCCCGGCCTGTAGCGCTCTTCTGGTCGAAGCAGGCGTTGCGCGCGTCGTGGTGGGCGCAATGGACCCGGATACACGCACTGCCGGCAAGGGGATCGAGCGGTTACGAAATGCGGGCATCGATGTGCAATCGCTATCCTCGGATGCGGCACGGGAAAGCCTTTCCGGTTATCTCACGCGGGCAGAGCGGAGGCGCCCGCACGTAACGATGAAAATCGCCATGTCACTCGATGGATGTATCGCCACCGCGGAAGGCGAAAGCCAGTGGATCACGGGCGAAGCTGCTCGCGGGCATGTCCATTCGCGCCGGGCCCTTGCCGATGCCATACTGGTAGGCGGCGGAACCTGGCGTTCCGACAAGCCCGCGCTGGACGTCCGCCTTCCAGGGCTGGAAGATCGCAGCCCGCAACGCATAGTTCTGACGCGGGGGGTCGCACCCGACGGCATCAAGGTTATCAATACGCCCGAGCAGATCGCGGGCCTTGAAGCATTATATCTCTATATCGAGGCCGGGGCGGATATTGCGGCGAGCTTCCTGGAATCAGACCTTGTCGATCGGCTGGAAATCTATCGCGCGCCTATCGTCATCGGCGGAGGGCGCAACGCGGTTGCACACTTTGGCCTGGAACAGCTTTCTGCAGCGCATGACCGCTGGCAGCTCGAAGAGCGCAGGCAGCTTGGCAGTGACAGTTTCGAGGCCTACAGCCGCCTCGCATAACAAGGAGCGTGCATGTTTACCGGGATCGTCACTGACATCGGCATAATCACGAAGACCGAGGAAAAAGGCGATCTGCGCGCCATCGTTGCGTGTTCATGGGATCCTGCCGGGATCGACATAGGCGCCTCGATTGCCTGCTCCGGCGTATGCCTGACAGTCGTCGAAAAGGGCGGCATCCAAGGCGACGCCTGGTTCGCGGTCGATATCTCCGGTGAAACCGTCAGTCGCACCGCGCAGGACCAGTGGCGGCAGGACCGTAGACTCAATCTCGAACCGGCATTGCGCCTTGGGGACGAGCTTGGCGGGCACCTGGTCACCGGCCATGTCGATGCGGTCGGGCGTGTAGCACTGGCCGAGGACGTGGGTGGTTCGACCCGCTTGGAAATCCTCGCTCCGGAAGACATCGCTCCCTTCGTTGCAGAGAAGGGATCGATCACCGTCGACGGCGTATCGCTGACGGTCAATCAGGTGGAAGACGAGGAAAGCGGCGATGTCCGCTTCGCACTGAATATCATCCCGCACACCGCCGAGGTCACTACGCTGGGCGACTTGTCGGAAGGCGATGCCGTCAATCTCGAAATTGACGTGCTGGCGCGCTATCTGAAACGCATGCAAAGCCTCGCCGGCTAGGCGCGTACTTGCTTTACTCCCTTGCCCGGTCGCGCCCTTTTCTGTGGCTGATCCTCGCCCTCCCCGGCGTGTGGATCATGTGGCGCTGGACTTTGACACCGGACGAATATGGCTACGGCCACGCGATCGGTGATACCGGCGATTGGGCAGCCTGGCTCCTGATGGCCACGATGGCGGTCACGCCAGTACGCTTGATGTTCAAGCGCGCAGGATGGACGAACTGGCTGATGAGGCGGCGCCGCGACCTGGGTGTTGCGAGCTTTGTCTATGCCGCCGGGCACACCACTGTTTATCTCGTGCGAAAGGCGTCGCCCGAACTGGTTTTCGCCGAAATGCAGACCCCTTATATTCTGGTCGGCTGGTTCGCCCTGGCGTTATTTCTTCCTCTGGCGATCACATCGAACGATGCATCGGTGCGCCGGTTGAAGCGTTCATGGAAGAGCCTGCACCGCCTGGTTTACCCGGCAGCGATCCTGACCTTCCTGCATTGGGTGTGGTCGGCCTTCGACCCGACCACGGCCTGGATCCACGTGGGAATCCTGGCCGCGATCGAGATCGTCAGGCTAATCCTGCAACGTCGTTAGAGTGTTACGTAGTTGCGGAAGCGGGCGACTTCGGCTTCGTCGACATACTTGCCGATCTCGCGATCGAATTCACCCATGTCGGCGTAAGGGCGATATTCCTCGAACTCGTGCTCCATCTTTTCGGTCATGCCGGGGATCAGCTGGAGTTCTTCTTTGGTTGCGGTGTTGAGGTTCACCGGAACGAAGACGCTTTCGAGAACCGTGGCGGCTTCTTCCGCGCTCAGCGTTTCCATCAGCTTGGCGTTGAGATCGGTGACGCTGGCATAAGGCTGTCCGGCCACGATTGCGGCGGCCACTTCTTCGCTGACGCCATCGACACCGGCAAGCTGTTCGGCAGTGACGGTGCTGGCATCGAGAACGCCGGTTTCAGCGGTTGCTTCCGCGGTTTCGACAGCGGTGGGTGCCTCGGCTTCGGCGGTTTCCGTTGCTTCGTCGGTTCCGCCGGAACACGCGGAAAGGGCGAACATCGTGCCCGAAAGGGCGGTGGCGAGTACAAGCTTACGCATATGGAATTCCTCTTTTTGCGAAGAACTCTCATTAGCAGTGCAGCAAGCCATTGAAAGGGCTAAATCGGACTGCCAAACTCAAGCCAAGGGGCCTTCAGCAAAACTGTCGCGCGTTATTTCATAGACGAGGTGAACGACGCGCTTGCCCTGATATCGCTCCAGTTCGTAACGATCCGTCCGAACGGCGCCGATTGCCTCCAAGGCATTGCGGGACCGGTAGTTGGTATCGCCCACCCGAAATTCGACCAGTGCAACGCTGCTGAAAGCGTGTTCCAGCATGACGCGCTTCATTTCGGTATTGATACCCTTGCCCCAGCATATAGGCGCAAGGAAGGTCCAGCCGATTTCCACGACACCGCCTTCTTCGGGGTCGAACTTGTCGTACCTTGTATGACCTATGACCGCCTTGTCGCTTTTGCGCACGACGGCCAGTGAACCGCCACTGGCAAAGCCATCGTCGAAGAAAGCGTCGAATACCTCGCGCTGCCAGCGATCATGTATAGGGTGCTGTTCCCAGACCGCAGGGTCCGATGCGATCCGGTAAAGCGCTTCGCGGTCTTCCTCGACAAGCGGTCGAATGACCAGCCGCTCGGTCTCGAGTGTCGGCTGGCGATCCACCTACTCGCTCGTGACGTCGGCCAGCGCAGCGATGAATTTCTGCGTATTGCCTTCGTGCAGTCCGGCAACGTTAATCCGCCCGGATCCTGCCATGTAAACGCCGTGATCTTCCCGCAATTTCGTGATCTGCGCGCCAGTTAGCGGAAGCATGGCAAAAAGTCCGTTCTGTGAATTGAGCGACCCGAGGTTGAGGCCCGGAACCTCATCGTCCGCAGCAGCCAACCGTTCGCGGACGCGGCGCATACGCGCGCGCATTTCGCCCAGCTCGTCGAGCCACTGCTTCGTCAGTTCTTCGTCACGCAGCACGGTGCGTACGGCTGCACCCCCATGGTCGGGCGGCATGGACCAGTTTGCCCGGGCCAGCGCATTGGCATTGGATACGATCGCCGGCAGGTCGGAAACCTCCTTCGCGATCATGTAGAAGGCACCCACCCGATCGCGATAAAGGCCGAAGTTCTTGTCACAGCTGTAGGCCACGAGCGCTTCGGGCACTTTCGACAGGACTGTCCGCACGCCGGCAACGTCCTCTTCCAGCCCCTGCCCCAGGCCGTGGTAGGCCACATCGAGGATCGGGAGCATGCCCTTCGCGACCAGCGCATCGGAAATCCGGTCCCATTCCTCGGCGGTGTAATCGACACCGGTCGGGTTGTGACAGCAGCCATGCAGCAGGATCGAATCGGTCGGTGCGGCCTTGGCAATCGCCTCCAGTACCGCGTCGATATCGGCGCTACCGTCATCCTTCGCGTGCTGGAATGTACTCGTCTCGACCCCAACATCCGCGAGGATTTGCGCATGGTTCGGCCAGCTCGGCACGCCAAGGTGAATGCGGGTGATGCCGGCAGACTTGGCGAGCGCGACGGCGAGGCGGACGGCACCGGTACCGCCCGGGGTCTGCATGCCTTCGACCCTCCCGCCCATCGTGGCGTCCCTGCCGAAGATATAGGGTTTGAGGGCATGCAGAC
>CATMNW010000055.1 GCA_950071875.1 uncultured Erythrobacteraceae bacterium
GGTCTCGGTTCGTGTATCCAGTGTGACACCGCCACCCAACCGCGTGCGGCTCCGATGTCCCACCTGCCGCCGCACCGTGCACCTCCTTGAGGAGGGCACGGAGGACGATACCGATGTCGATCTCGACACGGTGCGCACGGTTTCGCTTGGCGGAAACTCGCAGACCCTCGTCAGCGAAAGCAGTGACGGCGGCCTGGCCGCAGCACTGGGCATCGGATACGACTTCGAAGGCACGTTCGGCACGATTTCGCCGGGCATCGAGGTTCGCTATGTCGACCACTCGCTCGACGTAGTGGAGGAAACTGGTGGAATTCTCGGCCTTCGCGTTTCGCGCGAGGACTTCGAGAGCTTCCAGGGCCGTATCGGTCTCGATTACCAGAAGGTCAGCGGCTCGTTCCAGGTCGACGCCTATGCCGACTGGGTACACGAGTACAAGGACGGTCCGTTTGCGGTTGCTGCGCAGTTTGCTGCAGGCAATGGCCCGGCAGTTCTCTTCCCGGTTGCGAGCCAGGACAAGGATTGGGGCGAGCTCGGCCTGTCGGCACAGTTCGGCAGCGGTGCTTTCCAGTTCGGCCTTGGTGTCGATACAACCATCGCTCGCAAGAACGCCAACGCGCAGACATACCGCGCCACGGCCACCTTCAAGTTCTAAGAGAACGCGAACAGGGGCTCAGGCTCCGACAGAAAGGGCCGTCCGGGAAACCGGGCGGCCCTTCTTCTTTGCCGATAGCATTTTCCTACTCGCTCCTTTCATGCCTAGCGGGTCAGCCTCTCGAATAATGAAGAAGGCCAGATATGAACCGCAAACCTGTATTCGACCTCGTCCGGAAGTTACTTGGACGAGGGTTCCGCCAGTCCGAAGTCCAAGCGCTCGATGCGGCTCTCGATCTTGCAGGAGAACCAGCTAGTAAGAGACATCGGGCCCTTGTCCCAAGCGAAGCTGCGATCCGATTGATCCGCGAGTTCGAAGGTTGCGCACGCCTTCGCAGTGACGGCTTTGTCGAGGCCTATCCAGACCCCGGCACGGGCGCTGCGCCCTGGACGATTGGATGGGGTGCGACTGGGCCGGGCATCGGGCCCGGAACGGTTTGGTCACGTACGGAATGCGACGCGAGACTTGCGAGTGATGTCGCACGCCATGCACAGGACGTCGCACTGGCGATCGGCACGGCCGCGACCACTCAATCGCAATTCGATGCGATGACCAGCTTTCATTTCAACACCGGCGCCATTGAGCGGTCGACCCTGCTTAAGCGTCATATTTCAGGCGATTACGAAAGCGCTGCACGAGAATTCGCCCGATGGAACCGCGCCGGAGGACGGATACTGAAGGGCCTAGTTAGGCGCCGTGCGGCCGAAGAACGACTATATCGTTCTCACTGAAGAACCGCAGAACTCCGGCGTTATTTGCGCTGAAGCGTTGGAACCGGAACGCGTCCGGTCCCGTTGGTCGGCCAAACGGAGTTTAACTAATGCGTATTTTGCTCGCCGGGGCAGCCGCAGTTGCGTTGGTGACGAGCGGCGCTCTTGCTCAACCTGGAAACGGCAATGGATTCGGTAATGACAAGGATCGGGCATCCGCCAAGATGGAGCGTGGGCAGCCCGATCGTGCGAGAGACCGTGACAATCGCGGTCGATCCGATATCCAGACTCAACGTCGCAACGACGAACGGCAGGAACGACAGCAGGAGCGCAGAGTCGAAAGGAGCCTGGATCGGATCAATGACGCCAAGCGCGTTACCGATACCACTGGCAACCGTGAGGTCCGCCGCGAGATCGAGGGCAACCCGATCAATCGCGGATTGGAACAACTGGCCAAGCGTCGCGATAGTTCAAAGCGCCTGCGCGACAGCGAGACGATCATCGATACGGCGCGATATGTACGCGAACGCAATTATCTTTCACGCGACCGCGATCGCCGGCTGATCGCCGGTTGTCCGCCCGGATTGGCGCGGAAGCGCAACGGGTGCCTGCCCCCCGGCCAGACGAGCAATCGCGACAGCCGGGATCAGCGCTGGAACGGTTACTCCTACAGTCCGGCGCTATTCGGGCTGAACAATTATGATGGCGGACGGTATCTGTTCGATGATGGCTACCTGCTTCGCCCGGCGTCGTCTGGCGGCATTGCGGGTTATATTCCGTTGCTTGGCGGGGCTCTCTCCATCGGCAATCTGTGGCCATCGTCATATCAAAGCTACGCCGTTCCGGATTATTACGTCGACTATTACGATCTGGGGCCGGAGACGTCCTATCGCTACGCAGACAATGTGATCTACCGTGTCGATCCTTCGGACGCCGCAATCACATCCGTGGCGGCCCTTTTGACGGGGGACGAGTTCGTGATCGGACAGCCCATGCCGTCCGGCTACGATGTCTACAACGTCCCCTATACCTATCGCGACCGTTATGCAGATTCGCCGGAGGCCCTGTACCGGTATTCCGATGGATACGTATATCGCATCGACCCGGAAAGCCGGTTGATTGCGGCAGCGATCGATCTTCTGGCTTGAAGGGCTAACAATGCAAAATCCCATTACCAAGGCGGGTGCTGCACTCGCGATCGCCCTCCTGCCCCTTGTTACCGCCTGCTCGGGTGACCAGGATAGCGAGACCGGTCCGGTCCAGACCAGAGAGGAAGCTACGCTGACGCTGGCGACTGCGCTGAGCGAAGACCGCAGTTTGGGCACTGTATTAGACGCGATGCAAGACTCAGGCCTCTCGGGCGTGCTGGAGGGCTCTGCAAGTTACACCATCCTCGCACCGAATGATGCTGCCTTTACCGCCTTGGGTGATCAAGGAAGCGAGCTTCTTGAGGAGGATCAACAAGCGATCCTTATCGCAATCCTTCGCGATCACCTGCTACCGGGTCATCTTACTCCGGAGTCCATTACGAATGCGATCAAAAGCCAGGGCGGCCCGGTGACCATGACCACACTGGGGGGCACGTCCGTGACATTCTCCAAGTCGAGTGACGGTATAACTGTATCAACAGGCGGCGCTTCCAGCGCCACGCTCGTCGGCACAGCAATTGCCGCAAACAACGGGGTCGTCATTCCGATCGACGCGGTATTGCTTCCGCCCAGGGACGACTGACAAACAGATCAGTAATCCCGGCTGATCTCCGCCACCACACTCTCGCGGCCTACGGTCGAAACCGCCGCGAGAAGTGAAAGCCAGCTAGTGACGCGGAATTCGACCTCTGTCGCGCTGTATCCCCGCCCGTCGGTGATGATCTCTGCATAGAAGCGACGGCCGAAGTTCTTGCCCAGTGCAACGCCGGTTCCGCGCCCCAGGGCGGGGTCGGCACTGACGATGCGCAAGCGATCAAGCCCGATCGCCGTACGCAGCTGGTTGATGGGATCCATCCCCCCACCACCACGAAGGCTCGCGACAGCTGCACCCAGCTGCAACGCGTCGGTCGCCGAAAGGCTGGTTACCGAACCGCCGAATAGAAGCCGTGCAAGCAATTCTTCCTCGGGCAGGGCCGGATTGGAACTGAAAGCGATTTCCGGCTGGGTTGCACTGCCGCGCACAGTCACCTCGACCGTCAGCCCATCGCTTTCGGTTTCCGCACGAATATCGACACGCGGGTCGATCGGCTGGCTCTCGTCGAATTCGATTTCCCCCCTTGTCAGCTCGAACCGCGTACCCGCGAAGGTGTAGTCACCGCGCACGACTTCGGCACTGCCCCCGATGCGCGGATCATCGGTGGTACCGCGCAGGATGACGTCCGCAGCCCACTCGCTATCCAGCCCCATCCCATCCACATCGATCCGGCTTTCGGCGCGTGCATTGATGAGATAGCGCCAGGGTCGTGATGCAGCAGCCCGGGGGGCCCTGCTTGCAGGAGCATTGATTTCGCGTGTCGCGATCTGGGGCAGGCGCAGGTCGTCCGCTGCCGTGCCAAGGGTCCAGCTGGCGCGATCGACCTGCACGCGGCCCGCAATGGTACCGCCAAGTCCATTCGACACGATGCGCAATGGACCGCTTATCGTCGCGCTCAGGCCATTCGCATCGAGCAGCCGGGCATTTTTCGCCGAAGCTCGCAGGTCGATGGTTGGTCCGCGCACTTCCAGGAAGCGCCCTTCCACGGTTTCACCAAGCGTACTCAGGTCAACAATACCGCTGCCGGTGATGGTGCCGCCATTCACTGCGGTCCCGGCAAACCGGCGCAGCTGGAGGCGCGATCCCTGGAAGCCGCCCCTGACGGACATATCGCGAATGTTCGTGCCGGAAAGCGAACTGCGCAGTTGCAGGCTGTCGCCCGAAATAGAGCCCCGCACCGTCGGGTCGCGCAAGGTGCCCGTCGCATCCGCCGCGATCGCAATCGGACCGGTAATGTCGAATGCATCCAGCGCGGCAAGCCGCCACAAGCTTTCCGCGGCCCCGCGATAGCGCAATTGGGCGAACAACTGGCCGGCCCGCAGGCGTTCGAGCAACGATCCGTCAGCAGGCAGGCCGGTAATGCGGGCCTGCAACCGTCCACGCTGGATCTCTTCGTTGCGCAACAGGGCGCGGGCTTCGAGGCTGTTTTGTTCGAGGCGGGCAACAAGCGACAGATCGACAGGGCGCGACGTCAGGACCAGACCTGAGCGGGTCAGCCCCACAACTTTCACCTTGATATCGCTTACCGGCAGGCCGCTTCGGCTATCGTTATATTGGACAGTGCCCGAAATCGTGCCGCCGAGGCCGGTATCGGCAGCCACCACGTCGATGAGCGAAAGCGGCATCCGTGCAAGTTTGAAATCGAAGTCGAGCGCGTCGTTCCCGAAGCGACCCGAGGCAATCATGCCACCATCGCCATAGGAGAGCTGTGTCGGAGCAAGGGCCCAACCGCCGCCATCGATACTGGTAAGCACAGCCCGGCGCGGCATGGTTATCCGCCGACCGGCAAATTCGCCGCGTGCCGCAACTGCTATCCGATCGGGCCGGATAATCGCGTTGGTATCGAGGGTGAACCGGCCACTGCGCCTGCCCGACAGGGACGCATCGACCCTGCCAATTCCGTTTTCCAGTTCGCCCTTTGCAGCAAGCCGTGCGATAAACAGCGAACCGTAAGACAGGCCGGATGCCGATCCCGAACCGCTGAATGTGGTCGTACCGTCTCCGATCAACCCGGATGCATCGATATCGGCGCGCGCAATGCGCAGCGCGGTTTCGCCACCGAAGCGGGCATTGCGAGCCTGCAGGTCTACATCGAGGCCCTGTCCACCGCCACGCGGAGCAAGCGCTACAGTGCCTGTCAGACCGCCGCCCACAAAGGCCAGCGATCCATCCGCCCCGCCATCCACCAAGGTGAGGCCGCCCGTCACCTGCGTGTCCGATACGCGAAACTGTTCGATGGAAATGCGCGTCGGCCCGCTTTCCGGCGCGACAAGGGCAAGCTGGCCGGCAAAGGGGCCGAGGAGCGAACTGCCGTCGGTGTCGATTGCGAAACCGTCTCCGCTCGGAGCGATCGCGACACGGACGTCCTCCAGTCCGGTAACCGGACTTGCGAACACAAGTGCGGCGCTGGGGCCGTCGTCGGCAACGGTCGCCTCGACCGTGAAGGGGCCGTAATCGACATGCGATCCACTGCCTGCCACCCGCGTCGTTCCATCGCGAACGCTGCCATCCAGCGCGAGCCGCACCTTGCTGGCATCGACCCGCAAACGGTTGAAGTCGAGGGGGGCATTTCCGCCGACTGCGATTCCGCCACGAACGCGAATCGGGGTTCCGGCAAGGTTTGCCAGTGTGGCGTTGGTAACGGGCGAAATGCGTGCATCGAGATCTGCCGACAGCCGCCACGGCGATTCCGGGGCCAGCGTCAGGTCGATCGTCGCGGTTCCGCCGGCAGTACCGACATTGTCGAGAGCCAACCGCTCGGCCCGCACCGGTCCACGTATCTGGTAGCGGCCAGCGCCAAGGTCGCCGCGCAGCGCCAGATTGGCGGACAGATTGGGAAAGGCGATGCGCAGGTCATCGGACAGCAGCGTAGAGCCGCTCAGGACTATCGTGCCACTTCCCCTGCCATCGACCAATCGCGGATCGACCATCACATTTCCGCTGGTGATCCTCGCCACCTGCAGGTTTAGCGGTAGTGTCCACCGCGTACCGTCGTAGCTAGCGGTTCCCTGCTGGCGCAAACCATCGAGGATCGTTCCGCCAACATCGAACTGCCCGACGCGAGCATCGTGAACGATCGCGAGGTCGTTGAAAGCACCGTCGATCGTCGCATCGAGCCGCGCATCGCGCAGCGTCATGCCATCACCGAACAGCGCAGGATCGCGCAGTAACGCGCTGACTACCATTTCCTCGGCGCGATTTTCGGCAAGATCGACAAGTCCGCGCGCGTCGAGGAAAAGGCCCTGCCCTACCAGCTGGGTGCGACCATCGAAGCGACGTGAGTCGATCGTCACATCCGCTTTCAGTGCTACATTCGTGCCCAGCGCATCGGCAGGAACGCCAGTCAAAAAATTGGTCGGGTCGAACGTACCGAGCAGACCGAAACGCCCCGCCCGATTCGTGATCCGCATCGCGGCTACACGTTCGTTTTCGCTGCGGAGCAACAGGCCGCCGCGCCACTGTGACCAGGTTCCATCGCCGCGGATCTGCGCGGTATAGGGTGCGTCCAGTCCGGCCATCGCTGCGAGCGGTCCGTCAGCCTGCGCCGCAACATCCAGCGAAAGGTCGAAATCGTCGCCATCGGGCTGCGCATCCAGCAGCAGAGCCAGTCGGTCACGCTCGCCCAGGGCACCGTCGATTTCGAGGACCAGATGCTTGTCGGCAACCTGCGCGCTGCCACTCAGGTCGACCCGCTGCGTGCTATCGCCGGCTATACCGGGCGCGAGCATGAGATTGTCGATTTCGAGTTCCTCGACAGCAATGTCGAAGCCCGGGAGGATCGGTCCTTCTTCCTCGCTCGGCAGGAATTCGGGAACCCGCGCCATCGTTGCGCGGCGCGCGGCGAAACTGTCGATCTCCAGCCGGTTCGACAGCCATGCCCCCGGGTTCCAGTCCACCTCGGCACGCGGGATGGTAAGGAAGACGCCTTGCGGGTCCGACAGCCGCACGTCGTGCAATACCGCGGCGCCGTAAAGGTTGCCCTCGATCCGCCCGATCCGGATATTGAGGCCGTTGGGGAACGTCCGCTCCGCGATGCGACTTGCAAGGAAGCGTTCGCCGATGGGCGTGTTCAGCAGAACGATTGCGCCGCCGACAAGCAGTACGAAGCCTGCCAGGATTCCGAGCAACCATTTGCGGGCCCTGCGTCCGCGGGTGGGAGCGGAAACCTGTTCGGGCCGATCGTCCATAACCTCTGCTGCCGCCATCAGAACGCCTGCCCCAGAGAAATATAGACCCCGACAGGCGAATCTTCCGGTTCGGGATTAAGCGGGAAGCCGACGTCGAGGCGGATCGGACCGAAGCCGGTCGTGTAACGCACCCCGATACCGGCGCCCATCTTGATTTCGCCGAAGTCCGGGGTTGTCGACGTAGAAACGCTACCAAGATCGAAGAAAGGCACGACCGATACGGCCCCATCGAGCAGTCCGGTGCCGATGCGCGCTTCCACCGATGCTTCGACTAGGCTTCTGCCACCGATTGGCTCCATGAACTCGTTCTTGGGTCCGATCGACTGGTAGCCGTAACCGCGCACCGAACCGCCGCCGCCGGCATAGAGCCTGCGCGACGGGGCGATGCCGACCAGATCGGCCCCCTGGATGCTTGCAAAGGCGCCCCTTGCGGCCAGAACCGTGCTTTCGCCCACCGACTGGTAATAGGACGCATCGACACGGTTGCGCAGGTAATAATACTGCTGGCCGCCAGTGCGCGATGTTTCGGGTGCAAGGAAACCGGTGACGCGGAAACCCTGCGTGGGATCAAGCAGCGAATCGCTGGTATCGATGGTGGCCCGTCCGAAAAGCGCGCCGATGAAATAGGTCTGCCGGGGGCGTGTCACGCCGTCCACGATCCGGTTGCGCTCGTCCGTCGCCAGGATTTCGGCGCCGACACCCCATGCAAGGGGCTTCTGGAACAGCAGCGTCGATGTGCGTTCGTAGGTACCTGTCAGCGCTACGGTATCCGCATCATAGGCCACCGTATCGATGCTGGAGGCATAGGCATCGACGGTCAGCACCTTGTCGCGACCGCCGAAATTGTTCTTGCGGAATGTGACACCGAGCAATTGTTCACGCGTGCCAAGGATGCCGCGCACCCGAAGGGAACCCTCGGGAGGGAAGAAATTGCGATGTTCCCAGCTGGCCTGGACGCGGATGCCTTCTTCCGAACCGTAACCGATCGCCCCGGCAATGGTGCGGACCTTGGCGCGTTCCATCGTCACATCCATCGCGACAACGCCCGGTTCATCGCCCTGGGGCGCCTGCACTTCGCGCCCTTCAACGCCCACGGTGGAAACCAGGCCGGTGGCCGTAATCGCGCGGCGCAGGTCGAACTCCAGACTGCGCTGGTAGACATCGCCCTCGTCGAAACGGGCGATACTTTCCAGGTGGCGACTGGAAAGGAAGGCTTCGTCATTGCTGATGACGCCGCCGAAAACGTATTTGCCATTCGGCCGCACCGGTAGCGACAGGTCGCCTTCTATGCGTTCGTGGTCGATTAGCAGTTCCGGCTCGTCAATCTCGGCAAAGGCATAGCCGGTTTCGCCCAGGGCACGGTCAAGATTGAACCGTTCGGTCATGATAGTGTCGGATTGCAGGTAATCGCCGACCGCTATGCCGAAGCTGTCGCGCAATTCGGCGGCATCCAACGCCGTATCGAGTTGGCCCAAGTCGATCGCGCCGTAGGTGTAGCGCGGCCCGGGGATGACGTCGAAGCGCACGAGCGCACGCTCCTGCGCCTCGTTCTCCCCTGCTTCGCGCGAACCGATCGAACGCAGGACTTCGCCATCGTAATAGCCATAGACCCGCAGCAGCGTTTCGAGCAGTTCCTGATCGGCGCGCGCGCGCGCCGCAAGCTGCGCGACATTGTCATCGTCGTCTTCGAGTTCTTCGATGGTCGAGAGCGCTTCGAAACGCTCCACGAAGTCTCCACGCTCGCTAAACGGCGGGTCCTGCTGCGGAAAACCGAGTACGAGCGAATCCGAAAGCTCTTCGATCTCGGCATCGTCGAACGCGATCTGCGGTGCATTTTCCAACAGTTCTGCGAACTGGATGTCCTCTTCCGGCTCGAGCGGCTCCAGCGGATCGAGTTCCACGTCCTCGGGCCAGGCTACCGACATGCCGGGCATTTCCGCGATCGGCGTTTCTGCCTCGAGTTCGGCTGACGCATCCGTTTCCGAAGAGACCGTCCCGTCGGAGCCCTGCTCGGCCCAGCTGTCGGGATTTTCGACTGCCGTGTCGGGAATGAGGTCCTCGAGCGACTGCGTATCTTGCGCAGACAGAGGTTGCGCGCCGGCCGCCGCCAGCGCGGCGAGGGATGTCAGGCCCGCCAGCAATGCGCGGCGCGGCGCCTTAGTCGGTAAGCTTGTATTCCGCTGCGAGCCCGTCCTTGGCCGGCAGAGCATCGTCGCGGCGTCCGGCCCGGGGAGCGGTCGCAGCAGCGATGAGTTGCTTCTGCTCGTGTTCGGGCATGCGCTCCCACCCTCCGCGGGTGAGGCGTTCGAGCGGCCGGAAGCGGACCTTGTATTGCATACGCTCCGCCCCTTCGACCCAGTAGCCGAGATAGACGAACGGCAGTCCGCGTTCGGTTGCCCGGCGGATATGGTCGAGAATGATGTAGTTCCCAAGCCCGGCGCGATCCTCATGCTCAGGGTCGTAGAAGCTGTAGATCATCGACAGCCCGTCACCCTGGTAATCTGTAAGGCACGCCCCCACCAGGCGACCCGGTTGGGAACCGACACCCGGCTCCCGATATTCAACGACATAGCTGGATACGCTGGTGTGTTCCACCATATCTGCAAAATCGTTTTCCTGCATTTGCGTCATTCCACCACCGGGGTGCCGTGCTGCAAGATATTTCTGCAAGAGTTCGAACTGTTCCGCTGTCGCCCAGGGGCGGCATTCGGTCGCGACCAGATCATCATTGGCCTTCAGCGTGCGCTTCTGCGTAGAGGACGGCTTGAATCGATCCGCCACGACCCGCACGGACACGCAGGCCTGGCAATCGAGGCAGGATGGCCGATAGGCGACGGTCTGGCTGCGCCGGAAACCGATCCGCCCCAGCGCTTCGTTCAGCTCGTCCGCATTTTCGCCGCGCAGTTCAGTGAACACCTTCCTTTCGCTCTTGCCCGGCAGGTACGGACACGGCGCTGGGCTGGTCACGAAAAAGCGGGGGAAGCGAACGGGTGCCGACACTTGGCTGGGCGATCCTCTTTCTGGCGTCTCGTTGCAACGCGGGTCAATGTACGCGGCTTCAGCAGCTTATGGCCGCCGGGAATCGCGTATTGAACCATGTTAACCATATAAATCGCCGTTCGCAGGATTAATTTCCACAAAAAGCTTTTGGGGTGCGGTTAACGACCCGAAACGGGCCACAATCCCGTCAGTTCAGCTCAACCTGGCTG
>CATMNW010000056.1 GCA_950071875.1 uncultured Erythrobacteraceae bacterium
GAGATGCTCGACCTTCTGGAAAGCGGTTTGCTCGTTCCAGACGCCGTTACGCTGAAAGCCGATTTCGGTCAGCGTCGACATCTTGAAGCGGATGAGATCGGCAACTTCGCCCGCCAAATCCGGCGGCGCATCGACGGTCGCATCGACGATTTCCCGTTCTATGTCGGCGAGGAAGCGTTCGTCCTCATCATCTTCCCTGCGAGCCTTCGCTTGCCGTTTTCGACCGGTGAGGTCCGGAAAGCGGATGGCGAAGCGATCGCGCGATGCTGCAGCCTGATACCTGCGGTAGTCGGTCGCCCCGGATATAATCACTGTCCGCACCCACTCGAGAATCTCGCGTCGCTCTGCAGCGGGACGATCGTCGAAGTCGTTCGGCAGGTGCCAGGCCATTCGCCTCCGTTCTGCGGCAGAAACACCCTTCAGCCGCTTATGGCCTGACAGCGTGCGGCTCTGGTTGGGCAGCTTTGATTTGAAGTAGCCATCCGGAAGTCGATAGCGCCGTTCAATCCGGTTCAGGATCGCAAGGCTGGCAATCGTGCGGGGGAGCTTTTTCCCGGCTGCCCATTGCAGCAGTGTCGAGCGCTCGATGTGATCGCCTTGATTGGCAAGCGAACGATGGAGGTGACAGACCGTTTCCCCGTGGCGTTGCGCATGGAGGCGAAGCGCTTCATGAAAGAGAGGCGGGTCAATCCAGTCTGAGGCGGTTGCCTCGGGGAATTCGACAATTGGCTTTGCCTTCGGACCCCGCTTGCGGAGGGCCGGGTCTTCTTGAGCTATTTGCACTCCGGGCAGGAGTGGAGACGGAGAAGTTGGTTTCGACATGAACTCTACAGACGAGCGGGTGGCGCAGATGAGGGTTGTGGCCCCTACAGCATTCACACTGGGTCGCCATGGCGCGACGCACTCGATGCGCGGCGAGCGGTTGCGCTATCCACGCTTATGTAATTGCTGGTCAAAATGATTGTCAGCTACGCCCTGTCTAAGAGAGGTCGGCGGGGGCCTTGCCGCCCCACCCCAAGACGCGACCGCAGGGCCTGCGGCCACTGACATCATTAGAACAAGGTCAGCTGCGCCTCCTCACCTGCGACGAACATGACAGGCGGACCGGCCATCACGAGCTCCTGTCCGGCATGACGCACGATGATGCCGTCATAGAAGCCCGCCGGATCACCGCGCGCACGATCGCCATCCCGGCACCGATCATGATAGCTGCGCGCAGTGCCGCCATAGACGGACGGGTGCACGAGCCGGTAGGCCTCGGCTCCCGCAGGACCTGTGCCGACACAGACCCATAGCTCTCCGGCGTAGCGGAACGGCTTGCGGATGGGCTGACCCATGCCGATGCGGTCGGCGCTGTAGCTGGCACGAATGTCGCCTTCGCCAATCTGCTTCTCGCTGGCGTGGCGCCACGCACCGTAGGCAAGGCGCGACGGTTCGACCGTGTGGGACGAGCGAGCCATATCAATACTCGCTTGCCAACATGATGGTCAGCACCCGCCGGGTCATGGCGGGGTCGGCGGGGTCTTCGCTGCCAAACCGCAACTCGCGGTCATAGGCATCGATCTTCCAGAACACGGTCACCGCAACATCAACAGGCCGCGAGGTCGACCAGACACCGTCCAGCCCCTGCCAGATCGCCCCGAAATCCCGCTCGCCGTAAGGATCATTGTCGGGCGTGAAGGCATCGAAGGTCTCGACCAGCTCGCGCAGCCGCGATTGGTCCGCTTCAGGCAAGGCCTGAATGCCCTCGGTCGCCACCACCACACAGGCAATGCCCATGGCGCGCCGCGCCAGATCATTGAGCCGCGCAATCCGCTCGGCCCGCGTCAGCACCGCGCCGCTCATGAGGCAATGCACCCGTCGCACTCGCACGCCCGCACCAGCTCGCCAAAATCCTCGCGCTCGCCCAGCTCGTCCGCGAGCTGCTGCACCGCCACCAGCGGCAAGCCGTTGTCATGCGCCAGCAAACGCAGCCAGTCCTCGCGGCACTCGGCCCCGCATGCGCGGTAATTCAAGATCAGATCACCCATGGTCCACACTCCATCCGGCAAAGCCGCATCCGTCACGCGGCATGCGGCTCTGCCTTCCGGCGAGGATGGGAGGGGGAGGGAAAACCCCAATCGATGCCCTGGCGCGGGCCAGCGGGCGAAGCCCGCCACACGGGGGTGATGATTGGGGTTTGGGAACGAGAGGGCAAAGCCCTTGGTGTTCCCCGAAAGGATCGCAGCAGCGATCCGCACAAGAACGGCGCCCTTGCGCGGCGCGAAGCCGCCGGATGCCCTGCGCGCGGGCCAAGTGGGCCAGCGGGCGTCCGGCAATGAGAGAGGCAAGTGCGCCTGCGGGTTAGTTCAAGAACACCGCGCCCTCAGGAGCATGGACAAGGGCCATGCGGGACAGAGCGCGTCCTCCAGCACCTCCCGCTCTGCTTGCACCCGCTCCTGATCGTCACCCGGATGGGCCGGGACTACAGGCCCGGTCCCCGCCAGGGGATAGAGCAGGTTGCCCGGCATGGTAGCGCCAATTCACGCGCTTTCTCAGAGGATCTGACCGCTCGCCAAATCTGTATATCTGACAATCCGGTTACTCCCGGTTGCACCATTGATCATCTAATGGTGATCTATGATCCCGATCTTTCTGTTGTTGAGGCATGATCTGATTGGCCGGGACCAAGCAATGCAATGAAGTTCCAGGCCGCCGACGATCGCTTTTTCTGCGCTGCTTTTCGATGCATGCGCGTATTTCTTTTCTCGAACGGGGAAACGGTCAATTCCATGGCGGTGGATGTCACCTACCACCAACCAATGGAATTCTGAAAATGCCGGAACCAGATCGTATCATTCGCCTCAAGACCGTCCTCGAACGCACCGGCCTTTCCCGCTCTACCATCTATCGCAAGATCGCCGAGGGCACATTCCCTTCGCAGGTCAAGATCAGCATCCACGGTGCAGGGTGGCACGAATCAGCGATCAATCGCTGGATTGCTGACCCAGTTCACTTTCGGGAAGATTAGGTGTCGGAATGACTGCCCCTCAACCTGTCGAGCCGATCTGCGTGCGGATTAACGACGCGGCCCGAATTATCGGCATCGGGCGCACGAAACTTTATGAGCTGATCGCGGCGGGCGAACTCGAAACTGTCAAGTTTGGCAAGGCAACGCGCATTACAACAGCCAGTCTAGAAGAAATGGTCAGACGTCGCCGGGTGCCGCGAGGATCTTGCGAGCAATGAGGGGGACATAGAACCAGAAAAGATGCTGGCGCGGCGAGTGACTATTGCTGTGATACCGTCCGATCGAACGTTGGTTCGTTCCCTGCGAGGATCAATTCGGCGAGTGAGTCCAGCTCCCGTTTTGCGCTCTCCCAAGCGGGCATCTGCTTGGTCAGCAAGTCGAAGAAGCGCTTGCTGTGATTGTGTTCGACCAGATGACAGAGTTCGTGGAGAATGACATATTCAATGCAATGACGTGGTGCCCGTATGAGTGCGGGGTTCAGGTAAATGACCCCGTCCGGGGAACAGCTGCCCCATTGCGTCCTCATGCGCATAAGTTTCAGCGGTGGGCGTGCTTCGATCCAATGCAACCGGCCTGAGATTTCCGAAAATTTGTCGTTCAGGTATTCCTCTGCGCGCGCATCATACCATGCATTCAATCTGCGTCTGACGGCGGCTCGATCTGCCACTGGCAGGGTTGCAACGAGCTTGCCTCGCAAGAGTTTGACTTCAGATGGCTGCACGCTGCTTTCATTGACGATAAGCTTGTGCCGCCGCCCCAAATAGAAATGCGTTTCGCCGCTCACATATTCACGCGGTAGCGCTATTTGCTGCGCGGCGATCGCTGCGTTTCGGTGCTGGAATATCCATCTTGCGCGTCGCTGGGCCGCCGCCCTTATCTGACCCGATTCCTTGTCGCTGGGCGCTTCAATTTCGACGTCACCGTTGGGGTTAACGTGGATGCGGATACGGCCCGTGACAGCTTCGGTTTGTCGAACGCGGCACGACACCTCTTGATCGCCGTATCGGACAATCATTTTTTTGCGCCGCTTCCACGACCAAGACCAACGCGGGTTACCTCGACAACCTTCTCGGTAATAACCTTTGCCTTGTCCAAGCCGATCAGACCGAACAGGCGCGGCAACAAGGCTTTTCGGATAGCCGCTTCGATGTTTGCCGGGTTCAAAGAGTTTTCCGCAATGGCACTCTCGACGGACTTTTCCATGTCCAGCGCTGCCCGGATGAACTCTTCCTGTTCATCCCCATTTGCGACCGCGTCGCCTATCTCCAACCGGATAATGCCGAAATAAGCGCTCGCATGGCGGTGACCTTCGAGGCGTTTGGGCAGGTCGTCGATGGACTTGGAGGCGAGCTTTTCCTCAAGATCCTTGAACAGGATGTATTGCTTGTAAGGGTGGTCGAACAGCGCGGATGCTTCCGCAATGGCCCGCTTGAGCAGATCGGAAAAGAACAGCTGCGCATAGGGATCGTCGGCCAGTTCTTGCTCGATCGTCTTGCGGACTCTGGATCGGATGATGTCAGTTTCGTTGCGCGTTTTCTCAGGGGACCAGGTTTCGGCGGCCTGCTGATTTCCAAGCTCGTTGACGATCAGAACGCCGTCCACATTCTCCACGTCCTCGCCCACGACATAGCGGTCTACCAGTCTCCTGATCTGATCCTCGTAGGCACTGTAGTCGACGGTTTCCTGTGCGTCCTGCTTCACGATCTTGCGCAGGTTGGCGAAGAACTTGAGGTCGCGTTTGTATTCCGCGATCTGCCCCTCGGTGATCGACGTGTCCTCAAAGAATGAACGCGATCCCAGAGCGATCTTGAGGCACATGCCGTAGGCTGTCAGAGCCTCGTAGAAATCCTCCCTGATCTTCTGGTTCAGGTCGATCGGTATTCCGTCCTCGCTCTCGCGGGTCTGCGGAACCAGCAGCTGCCGGTACTGCTCGATATCGGCCCTGTTCTTGACCGGCTTGAAGATTGTCCAGAGGTCCGCGTGGAGGCTGGGCAATCGCTTATACTCGGTGCTGACATCGGCATAGAGCTCGTCAATGTCGTCGAGATCGAAGCCGCCCTGCGTCCGTTCGGCCAGGTCCTGATATTCCGTGAGTGCGGTATCCAGCGCCTTCAGAATGCCCCGATAGTCGATGAGCAAACCATACTTCTTCTGCTCATGCAGCCGGTTCACACGAGCAATGGCCTGGATCAGATTGTGCTGTTCGAGCTTCTTGTCGATGTAGAGGACAGCGTTGCGCGGCTCATCAAATCCGGTGAGCAGCTTGTCGACGACGATCAGAATGTCAGGTCGGCCCTCTGTCGAGAAATCCTCGATCACCTGGCGCTCGTAGTCGTCGGCGTCGCCTTTGACGTTCTCCTTCCACCATTGCAGCACCTCGGGAAGCTCTGCCTCATCGACCTCCGAATGTCCCTCGCGGGTATCAGGTGGCGAGATGACGATGGCGCTCGTCACGCGACCATCTCTATCAAGCGCCTTCTTGTAGCGGATGGCTGAGCGCTTCGAGTCTGTCGCCAGCTGCCCTTTGAGACCGAGATCCTCGCTCTTGAAGTTCTCGCAGAAGTGGAAGGCTATGTCCGCCGCAATCAGGGCAATCCGGTCTTCGGAGCCATACACCGCGCCCTTGGTCCCGAACTTCTTCTTGAGATCGCCCTTCTGCTCATCGGACAGGCCGGCGGTGACCTTCTCGAACCAGTTGTCGATCGCCCGCTCGTTCACGTCAAGGATTGGCTTGCGCTCCTCGTATAGCAGCGGCGTCACCGTGCCGTCCGAGACGGCATCCTTCATGGTGTAGGCGTGGACGATCCGACCAAACTTGTTGGCCGTCTTGTCGTTCTTCAGCAACGGGGTGCCAGTGAATGCGACATAGGCGGCATTCGGCAGCGCTTTGCGCATCCGCTCGTGGTTTTTGCCGCCCTGACTGCGGTGGCCTTCATCGACCAGCACGATCATGTCTGCACTGTCGTTCCGGCATTCCGGGTGGCGCGCTGCGCTGCCGAACTTATTGATGATTGTGAAGATGATCCGCTCGGCTCCCTTGCCGATGCGCTTTGCAAGGTCGCGACCCGATTGCGCCTTAGCCTTGCCTGCGTCCTTGGAGCCGATGTCCGAACCAAAGGCTCCACCGGTTAGGAAGTTGCCTGCCAATTGTTTCTCCAGGTCGCGCCGGTCGGTCACGACGACGAGGCGGCAGGCCTTAAGCTTCTCGTGCAGTAGCAGCGCCTTGCACAGCATCACCATCGTGAAGCTCTTGCCCGAACCGGTGGTGTGCCAGATGACCCCGCCCTCGCGCGCGCCATCGGGCTTGATCCGACTGATCTGGTCGAGCAGCGCGCGGATGCCGAAGAATTGCTGATGGCGCGCGACGATCTTGTCCACCTTGCGGTCGAACAGGACGTATGAGCGCACAAATTCCAGCAGGCGTTCAGGAGTGCAGAGGCCGATCAGCAGGCGGTCCTGCGCCGTCACGGCCTGCTCACCGTTCCACAGGTGCTGGAAGTGATCGCGCACCTCGCGCACATGGTTCTTCAGGATCGCCGCGCACGTATCGGTCTCCTTCGCGGCGTTCTTGATCTGGCGGAAGTGATCCTCGGAGAACTCCTCCTCGCGCCACTGCGCCCAGAATTTGCGCGGGGTCTTGGTGGTGCCATAGCGACCATCGGTCATCCCGATGGACAGAAGCAGATGGGCATAAGCGAACAGGTGCGGGATTTCCTCCTGCCCCTGGTTGCGGATCGTCTGGCTGATGCCTTCGTCCACCATCGACTTGTTGGGATTACCGCTATCGGGTCGCTTGGCTTCGATCACCAGCAACGGGATGCCATTGACGAAGCCGACGATATCGGGACGCCGCGTGTGCGTGCCCGGCACGGCAAGCACTTCCATCTCCTCGCTGGCGACGAAGCTGTTCGCCAGCGGGTGTGCCCAGTCGATGATCGGCACGGTGACGCTATGCTTCTTGCCATCGACGAATTCTGTGACGGTGATGCCTAGCGTGATGGCGTTGTAGAGCTTTTCGTTGGCGGTGATCAGCCCTTCGTTGAGCGCGGGCGAGGTCAGCTCGCGAACGATCTGGCCGATCGCGTTGGTTGAAAGCGGATAGGTCCGCCCCTTGTAGTCGAAGGTCCGCCGCCGCAGCTGCTCGACCAGCACATCGCGCAGAACTACACCCTGATTGCCGCCCCGCGCAGCGAGGCATTCCTCGGGGGAGAGGTAATCCCAGCCCAGTGAAACCAGCGTTGCGAGGGCCGGAATATGGGAGCTGTAAAGCTCGGCGGTGTTGGGGGTGATGGTCACTCCGTCAGGGCTTCTTCAAGCTCTACAAGGATTTGCTCAATCCAGGTTTTGCCATCGGCAACTTTCCGCGTCTCACGATCGACACGGATAATGTGGATGCGTTCGCGAACCGAAGTTGGCAGCCTCATCTTCTCCTCGAGTGATCTCGTCAGACGATCGTTCGTCATAGAACCTGACGGCACTACCCAGAAGAACTGACGCCCCTCCTCCTCGATCAGCTGGCGGAACAAGCCGTTGATGTGATTGTCATCGATGTTGAAATTATAGCCGATGCCCACAATCGCGTCCCCCGCCTTGAGCTTGTCGAAAAGCTCTACGTAACGACGCGACATGTTGATTGAAGTGAGTGGCTTCACCCCACTTTGCGTAAGCATGAAAGGGACATGGATTTGGTCTGTCGGTACGGAGCCATCCGGGCAGGAAATCACTGTATTCTTATACGGATTGTAGAAATCGTTCACACTGCCATTCAGGTGGTAGATCGATTCTGACGACACCTTATCTCCCGCGATTTCCTCGACTAGGTTGTTGTAATTTGCCGTTCCGATAGCGCTGACCTCATGGCCGGCTTCGATCATTGACAGCAGGTCATGGTAGTAGCCGGTGCTATCGGTATCGACCTTGCCCTCAAGCTGCTTCACCATGTAATTCCGGGTCGTATTGAGGAAGATCACCATTTTCGTGAATTTGGCCCAGTCCTCCCTTGGAGAGTACAGGTAGCGCCAGTGGCTATCGATCAGTGACTGGTAGTCGAGCACTTCGGTGAAAAGGATTTCGAGCACCTCGCGCAACAGCGCCAGGATCATATCCGCCAAAGTGGATTCGTCATTTATCTCGGTTTTTGCGCCAGACTTGAGCAACAGCTCAAGCGCGGTGTTTCCGATCTTGTCGAACTCCAGTCTGAACAGGCCGCTGATGTCATCAAATATCGTGAGGTCGTCGGGAGCTTCGGTGAAGATTTCCTGATTGACCTTCTGCACAAGCTCCTGACCGTAGGCGCCGATCAGAAGCTGCAAGATCGAGGTGGCATACTTCTCGATCTGAGCGGTGTCGCCTTCCTTGCGAATGACATCGAGAACAGCTGAATAGAACTCAGACTCAAATAGCTTCACATTGTCGGAAAGCGCCGGATTGACCTTGATGGCCTGGCTGTAGGTGCTTTCCCCGTACGATTTTCCGGTGAACGCCTCAAATGCCTCGGCGAAGCGATCAGCGTCAATTCCGCATGCTTCACGTGCTCGGGTATGCAGGTCGTCAAACGCATTCAGGCGCTCGACGATGATGCCTTTGCGATATTCGATCGACGATTCAATCAGCGCGCGAAATTCGGTTTTGCCGAAAGCGTGAATCCGCTTGTTCCAGTACTTCTCGGGAAGCCACTTCGTTGCGTAGATCGAGTACTGGTCGATGCTCTTCAGCAGCTCCCGAAGGGCTTCCTTCTCTGCCGTGTTGTCCTGACGGAAGAGATCGATAGCGAACTTGCCGCCAAGCGGCAGGCCGTATGAAACCTCCGCCCCTGCACCGAAGAAGAATCCAAGTTTCATGCGTTTTCGCTTTCCGGGAGTTTGACCCGCCGTTTGCCGGTGAG
Organism: uncultured Erythrobacteraceae bacterium; assembly: GCA_950071875.1. Classification (GTDB taxonomy): domain Bacteria; phylum Pseudomonadota; class Alphaproteobacteria; order Sphingomonadales; family Sphingomonadaceae; genus Qipengyuania. The sequence goes on from CATMNW010000056.1 coordinate 8,895, forward strand.
CAGTTGCTGCATCAGCGCGGCCTTTTCCTGGCGGAGGGCGGTGAGTTGGGCTTCGAGAGCAGCGATTTCTTTGTCGGCGCTGGCCGCGAGTTCACCGATTTTCTCCTGTTCCGATTTTGGCGGAACGGGAATCGAGAACTGGCTCAGCGCCTTTTTCTGGATGTTGGGGAGCCCTGATCCGACACGTAGCGACATGATTTGGCGCTCACGATGTTTGAGCACAGCGAAAAGATAGTCCCGCTCGACCTTTAGATTTTTCAGAGCGTAGCAGTGGCCGCCACACCAGAAGGGCTGCGTGATCAGATCGACGTAGCCGCACGAGTTGCCGCCCTCGGAAATCGTGATGGTATCGGCGGAAGTGTTGGGGTGATCGGTGTATCCGGACGGCGTTATGCCACCGTTGATCACGGGGACGGGGCCTTCCCCTGCCAGACTGGCCCGACCTTTCTGTTCTCCCTTGGATATATCGGCCAACGAGCCGAGCTTTGCCTCGCACCATTCCCCCGAAAAGCCGGGGAGGCGTTTTTTGGGTGGGGTGGTGCCTTGCGGGAGCAGCTGCTGCATCAGCGCCTGCTTCTGCGCGCGGGCGTTGGCGATCAGCGCCTCGACCGTCTCGATGGCGCGGTCCCATGTTGCCGTAATTGCAGCGATGCGCTCCCGCTCCATCGGCGGCGGCAACAAGATTGGCAAAGCTTTCAGCAACCCCCCAGAAAGGTTCTTCTGTGAGCCGTCGTTTGAGAAATTGCGGATTTCGTCATATCGCGCGGTCAAATTCTGGAAGAGGAAGGACGCATCAGCGGCAGACTTGGTCAGGATTGCAGCACAGGCCTGATTGGTGGTCGCCTCGATCTTCAGTTGCGCGACTTTCCCGCGCGTTTTGCCTTGGCCATACATCGCCATGAGCAACGTCCCGGGAGGGAAAAGCTTGGCGGACGAGTTCTTCAGCCCAATCTCGGTGATGTGCTCGCTGGTCGAAACGATCGGACCATTGCCGATCTCGCCCGTCGTCACCCAAGGGATATCACCCCCCCAATATTCTGGCTTGTTTCGGTCCGGCGTTCCGCCGGATGTGATCTTGGCTACGCGGCCAAGGGTCGTGCGCTCCCACCCCTGCGGGATCATTGCACACCGCCCTTGCCCTTGGCGGGCTTGTCAGCGGCGAGCTTCTTCACCTTGGAGGTGGCCTCGATGAAATGCTGCTCGACCGCGCTCGGCGCGTTGATCGCGCGGGTGTGCCAGCGGTCATATTCGGCATCGACATGGCGCTTTGCCCGATCAGCGGTGACCTTGCCCGCGCCATCGAGCAGCGGGGGATCGCCCAGCTTCAGGAAATCATCCAGCTTGGCGATCCAGTCAGCCATGTGCATCGGCTTGCGGTTCTTCGCCATGGCCTCGGCAAATTCCAGGAAGGCGACGGTGATGCGGTTGAGCGTCTCC
>CATMNW010000057.1 GCA_950071875.1 uncultured Erythrobacteraceae bacterium
CACTGATGAAAGCTATTCGGCAAAAATCGCTTTGTGGAAGCGGCTACCTTTGCCCGTGGCGAACCGGATCGGTCCTTTGATAGCGCGCGGGCTGGGTTAGGATGGGCGAAACACTTTTCCTGGCACATCGGGTGCCTTTCCCACCAGATCGCGGTGATAAAATCCGGTCGCACCATATTTTGCGGGGGTTAGCGAAATCGGGCCCGGTCCATGTGGGGACTTTCGGTGAAACTGCCTCCGACATGGCACAAAAAGGCCACCTCGCTTCCGTTGCGAAAACTCACGCATTGATTGAGCGGCTAAAACCCATGGTCGTTGCCGGGATCGAAGCTGTGGCGCGAGGCAGGCCGGTCAGCCTGACCGCATTTGAGCACGAAGCGCTGAAGCGCTATGTCGCCAAAACCCTCTTGAACCATCCGATAGACACGATCTTCGTATTCTCTGGCCAGATGGGGCAGTACATCCCCGAGGAATTCGCAGGGCGTGTCGTGATCGATCTCTGCGATGTCGATAGTGCGAAGTTTGAGGCATATGCCGGTAACGGCCAGCGGGTCTGGCTCAACCGGCGGGAAGGCCGGTTACTCGCCCTTGAAGAAGAACGCCTTGCTCACCGCGCCGATATGACCCTTTTGATTAGCGATAACGAAGCGCAGCTTTTGCGCGATCGTTTGCGAACGAAAGAAAACGCGCTGGTGGCGTCTCTCGGCAATGGCGTCGACACCGCTTATTTCGACCCGGCATCAGGGGTACTCCAACCGGACCTCGAAGAAGGCGAAGACCCCCAGATCGTGTTTACGGGGCAGATGGACTACGCACCGAATGTCGCAGCGGCAGTATGGTTCGCAGAGCAGGTAATGCCAGTGGTCCGAACCGCTTACGAACGGGCACGATTTCACATTGTTGGCCGGAATCCGGCCTCGGAAATTGCCTCATTGCATGGCGAAAATGGCGTGCGGGTGTGGGGCGAAGTGCCCGACGTGCGACCCTATCTCAAGAGCGCCGATCTCGTGGTTGCCCCCTTGTTGATAGCGCGCGGCGTGCAGAACAAGGTGCTGGAAGCAATGGCCATGGAAAAGGCCGTCGTTCTCACGCCAGACGCTGCGACAGGTATAAATGCTTTAGCTGACGAACATTTCGTTGTTTGTCGGGCTGATCCCACAGCATTCGCAGCGGTTATCCATCGGCTGCTCGGCGATCATTCGGCGCGCAGAAAAATCGGCGAGGCTGCGCGGCGCTTTGTGACAGACCGAATGAGCTGGGACAGCATACACGAGCAAATTGCGCGAATTCTCGATGGCAATGCACCCAGACGCAATGCAGCCTGATCTGGTTATGAGCGCATCGGCACGCCCAGGCATAGGAAAGCCGTTTGCCTTGGTCGGACTGGTTTGGCTCGCAATCGTGGCTGTCACTTTCCAGGACTGGGCCGCGATGGCGCACCAATGGTGGAACATCGACACCTACAGCCATATTCTGCTCGTTCCACCGATTATCCTATGGCTGATCTACATAAGAGTTGGGGAGGTTAGGAAGGTTGCAGCCGGCGGGTGGTGGGGCGGTATCGCGGTGACCGCAGTCGGTCTGTGCATGTGGTTTGCGGGCCGGAACACAGATATCAATCTCGTGGCACAGTGTGGCGCAGTTGTCGCCCTTCAGGGGACTGCACTTGGTGTTCTCGGGTTGCGCGCGGGCGTCATTTTGGCTTTTCCGCTAGGGTACATGTTGTTTCTCGTTCCTTTCGGAGACGAGATCATTCCGCCACTGCAATTTCTGACAGCGGAGATGGTCACGGCACTGACGCGCTGGAGCGGTGTCGAAACGGTAGCCGATGGCATCAACATCGATACACCGGCGGGACTTTTCATCGTCGCCGAAGAATGCGCCGGAGTGAAGTTCTTGATCGCAATGCTGACGCTTGGAATACTGGTCGCGCAGACCTGTTTCGCCAGCTGGAAGCGGAGGGCATGGTTTCTCCTAGCCTGCATAGTTGTCCCGATCCTCGCCAATGCCGTGCGCGCATGGGCCACGATTTATATCGCTCAATATGTGGGAGCTGAAGCGGCAGGTAGCTTCGACCACATCGTCTATGGCTGGATATTCTTCGGTATCGTCATTGCGATCGTTCTAGGGATCGCATGGCGTCTCTTCGAGCGCGAACCTGAAGAGGCTGGATGGGCCGCCGAGGAGGTCGCCGGGATGTCGCTTGTGACACAGCTACAGGGCAAACCGGCCGACCCCGCCATAGTCTGCGGTGCAGCGATCGCAGTCACACTGGCCTTTGCTGTAATCCTTCGTCTGGTTTAGGCGGATCGCATATGTGCGGGATCGCAGGAATTTTCCATTATGAAACGGTGAAACCGGTCGACCCGAAGCGGATCGAGCGCATGAGCGATGCGCTTATCCATCGCGGACCAGATGGTAGCGACGTTTGGACGGCACCGGGCATCGGGTTGGGCCACCGCCGCCTTTCGATCATCGATCTGGAGGGGTCACCACAGCCAATGCATTCAGCCGATGGGCGGGCCGTCATCGTATTCAACGGTGAAATCTACAACTACCGGGAACTGCGGCGCGAACTGAAGCAGTGTGGTGCGCGCTTCCGCACCGACGGCGATACAGAAACTATTCTGGCGGCCTGGCAGCAATGGGGGCCTGATTGTCTATCGCGCCTCGAGGGCATGTTTGCCTTTGCCCTCTATGATCTGGAGAAACGCCAGCTGTTCCTCGCGCGCGACCGGCTCGGGGTGAAACCGTTTTACATGGCGCGGCTCGAAGGCGGTGCGCTCGCCTTCGCGAGCGAAATGAAGGGACTGCTCGCCAACCCCCTTTTGCGCCGTGAACTCGATCCGCTGGCGATCGAGGATTACATGGCCTGGGGTTATGTGCCCGACCATCGCGCAATTTTGAAGGGCGTCGAGAAACTGCCTGCGGGCCATTTCCTGCTGCTCGAACATGGTCAGTCGCCGGGACTGCCGCGTCAATGGTGGGACGTCAGTTTCGCCGATCGTGTGAGGGGGCGAACCGAAGACTTGTCGGCCCAGCTTCTTCACCTCATGCGCGACGGTGTGACAAGCCGGATGGTCGCAGATGTTCCTCTTGGCGCGTTCCTGTCCGGCGGTGTCGATAGCTCGTCGGTCGTCGCACTCATGAGCGAGGCGAGCGCAGCGCCGGTAACGAGCTGTTCGATTGGCTTCGACGTCGAAAGCGCGGATGAGACGGGATACGCACGCAAGGTGGCAGGTCTTTTCGCCACCGATCATCATGAGCGCATCGTCTCGGCTGACCAATTCGGCGAGATAGAACGGATTGCGTCTATTTTCGACGAGCCTTTTGCAGATGCGAGCGCGCTGCCAACGCTGAGCGTCTGCGAATTGGCACGAAAGCATGTCACCGTAGCGCTGTCGGGCGACGGAGCAGACGAGGCATTCGCCGGCTATAGGCGCCAGATTTTCCATGCCCGCGAAGAGCAGATCCGCTCGGTACTTCCCGGAGCGATGCGCGGACCGGTTTTCGGTGGATTGGGTAGGTGCTGGCCCAAGGCTGACTGGGCGCCTCGTCCACTACGTGCCAAGACGACACTCCTCTCACTCGCAGCGAGTGGAGAGGAGGGGTATGCGCGTGCGTTATCCATACTCGCTCCCGAACAGCGTGAGCAACTGTATGGCGACGTCCTGCTGTCCGCTCGAGGCGACTACCGCGCGGAGCAACCCTTCGAGAAGCTGATGCGGGAAGCGCCAGCGCGAACCGGCCTGGATCGGGCGCAATATGCCGATCTCAAGTTCTGGCTTCCGGGTGACATACTTACAAAAACCGATCGGACCAGCATGGCGGTCAGCCTGGAGGCGCGTGAGCCCTTGCTTGACCATCGCCTCATCGAATTCGGTGCGCGCCTGCCGCAACGCCAGCGCCTTCGCGGTACGACGGGCAAGTGGTTGATGAAGCATACAATGCAGCGATACCTGCCCGACGATATCCTGTACCGGCAAAAGCAGGGTTTCGTCACGCCGTTGGCCGAATGGTTTCGGGGGCCATTGGCGAGCGAAGCGAGGGCAGTTGCATCGAGCGAATTGCTTGTCGGAAACGGGTGGTTCGCCCGCAAGGCGCTTTCGCGGCTTGCGGACGATCACATTTCCGGTCGTTCCGATCACGGCCGGGTCTTGTGGCAGCTATTGATGCTCGAACGTTCGCTCAAACGATTGAAGCCAAGCGCCTAGCGTGCATCCACCAGAACGATCTCGGCATCATCGAGCGCTTCGACGACGATTTCATCTTCACCGGTTACGGCAATCCCGTCGCGCGGCTGCGCCTCGATCCCGTTGACCTTGATACGACCCTTGGGTGCAACGAGATATTGATGCCGCTCGCCCGCGGTTTTCCAGGTCGAGCTCTGCCCGGCAGCTAACGTTGCCGCCGCGACCTTTGCGTCGGTGCGGATAGGCAGAGCATCATCTGCATCCGGTGTGCCGCTGGCGAGAATTTCGAAAGCGCCATCGCGGCTTGCCTTGGGAAATTCGCGCTGTCCCCAGCCAGGTTCCTCTCCTCCGCGGTCGGGGAGGATCCAGATCTGGAAAAGGGTGGTATCCTCGTCCTCGAGGTTCATTTCGGCATGGGTAATGCCTGTGCCCGCGCTCATCACCTGGACGTCGCCCGCCGCGGTACGTCCTTCGTTGCCAAGGCTATCGCGGTGGCTGATTGCGCCGGTCCGCACGAAGGTGACGATTTCCATATCGCGGTGCGGGTGGGGTGGAAAACCGGACTGCCCCGCAATCGTGTCGTCATTCCACACGCGGATGCTGCCCCAGCCCATTCGGTCGGGATCGTGGTAATTCGCGAAGCTGAAGTGATGCCGCGCATCGAGCCAGCCATGGTTCGCATGGCCGAGGGTGGCGAAGGGTCGGATGTCAATCATACTCAGTCTCACATCGGCGGGGTGTTGACGCCGGAAGTGATGTGGATCTGGGAGCCGCATCCGCAGCTTCAAGAACGCACACGTATGTGCCTGCCTCAGGCTGCTCCGTGCCCGCGAGCCATGTAATCGGCGCTCTGCATCTCCTTGAGACGGCTCACGGTACGTTCGAATTCGAACGCCCCGTCGCCGGAGGTGTAGAGGTTCTCCGGTGCCGCGGCGGCAGTGGCAAACAACTTCACGTTGTTTTCGTACAGGGCGTCGATCAGCTTGGTAAAGCGGATCGCCTCGTTACGATTGTCCGGGGACATCGCCGGGATTCCGACCACGATGACCGTATGGAAGGCGTGCGCAAGCGCGAGATAGTCTGACGCACCGCGGTTCTCCCCGCACAGGCGCCTGAAGCTGAACACCCCGACGCCCTTCAGGCTTTTCGGTACATGCAGCGTGCGCCCGCCGCCCAGATCGATCTCGCCCGAAGGGACGTTGTCGGCGTCTTCAGGTGCGTAATCCGTAAGTCGGAAGAAGGCCTCGCGTACCTGCGCCGTGGCTTCTTCTCCCAAGGGCGAATGCCACGTGTCGATATCGCCCAGGCGGTCAAGCCGGTAGTCGGTAGGTCCATTCAGTGGAAGGACGTCAAGTTCTTCCTCCACCAGGTCGATGAAGGGCAGAAATAGCGAACGGTTGAGTCCGTCCTTGTACAAATCCTTTGGGGGGCGATTGCTGGTGGTCACCACCGTCACACCCTGATCGCGTATGAGCGCGGTGAAGAGGCGCGCCATGATGGCGGCATCGGCCGTGTTCGTGACCACCATTTCATCGAAGGCGAGGCATCGGACATCTTCGGCGATATCGCGAGCAACCTTGCCCGTCGGATCGCCGGGATCGCTAGTGCGCCGTTGGGCGATGCGCCGGTCGACCTCGAGCATGAATTCGTGAAAGTGTGCCCGTCGTTTCTCTTCGATGCCCAGCGTTTCCACGAACAGGTCCATCAGCATCGACTTTCCGCGTCCGACGCCGCCCCACATGTATACGCCCTGTGGATTGGCCTTCTTGGCGCGGAACAGTTGCAACAGCAGTCCGCCCGAATTCTCCGCTTCCAGATCTTTCTGCAACCGGTCGAGGCGTTCTGCAGCGTGGCGTTGGTCAGGATCGGCCTGGAGTTCGCCTGCCGCGACCAATCGCTCGTAGCGGGCAAGCATGCCGGTCATGCGGCGATGCGGCGCTTCATCTTCTTCACAATGCCGGAAAAACTGGCAACCTTGTGGTCTTCCTGCTCGACCGTACCGCGCACGAACACCATGCTACCGGTCTCGCGAACGATTTCGCACACCGCATCGAGGGGGCGATCCGGTTGGCCGCCTCCGACGAATTGGGTCGACAGCTCTACCGTTACCGATGGACCGGCGTTGCCGCTTCCAATCGTGTGCATAGTGGTGAAAAGGCTGATGTCGATCAGCGAAAGCGTCACCGCGCCGTGAATGATGCCCTGCAGGTTTTCGTGTCGCCGCTCGGGAAACATGCGCAGGCGCGCTTTCCCGTCATCATCGACGCGAGTGATGAGCTTGCCCATCACCGCTCCGTTGAACAGTGACCTGTCCTTCAGGTTCCAGTGCCGCCAGCCCGGATTGTCGGGATCCGGGCCATGCTCGAAGACTTCGTCCGGCAACACGTCAGATCGCGCGTTCGGCAATCATCTTCTTGGTTTCGGCGATCGCCTTGGCCGGGCTCAGACCCTTGGGGCAGACGTTCGCGCAGTTCATGATCGTGTGGCAACGATAGAGGCGGAAGGGGTCTTCCAGCGCATCGAGCCTTTCGCCGGTCATTTCATCGCGGCTGTCGGCGATCCAGCGATAGGCCTGAAGCAGGATCGCGGGCCCAAGAAACTTGTCCGAATTCCACCAGTAGCTCGGGCAGGCTGTGGAACAGCAGGCACACAGAATGCATTCGTAAAGCCCGTCCAGCTTTTCGCGCTGTTCGGGCGACTGCAAACGTTCCTTACCGCTCGGAGTGGTGGAAACGGTCTGAAGCCAGGGACGGATGCTAGCATATTGCGCGTAGAAATGGGTGAAGTCAGGCACGAGGTCCTTGATCACGTCCATGCTCGGCAGCGGGGTGATGCGGACTTCGCCCTTGAGGTCTTCGATTGCAGTCGTGCAAGCGAGGCCGTTCTTGCCATTCATGTTCATCGAGCACGATCCGCAAATACCTTCGCGGCACGAGCGGCGGAAGGTCAGCGTCGGGTCGATTTCGTTCTTGATCTTGAACAGCGCGTCGAGAACCATCGGCCCGCAATCATCGAGGTCGAGCTCGAAAGTATCGTAGCGCGGGTTTTCCCCGCTGTCGGGATCGTAACGATAGATCTTGAACTTGCGAACGCGCGTGCCGCCGTCGGCTTTGTGAGCCCGGGTTTCGCCGGTGATCTTCGAATTCTTGGGAAGGGTGAAGGTCGCCATTACGCTGTCAGTCCTGTTGCTTTGCGCAACCCATCTAGCGGTTCACGCGATAGGCGCAAGGCCGAGAATGGCGCAATTCCCGCAATGCTTCTCCTACAGGATCGAACACTTGGACCGCATGTTACACTGTCCAGGGCTGAAAAACCCGATTGCGCGCAAACGGGAGCATTCTGCGTATCTGCGAGGAACTTTTGTGTCATGGCGAGGGTCTAGGTTCACAGGATGGCTGTAGGGAACACCTTTGACCGCGCCGCGATTTTCGGGGCTACCGGAGGGATCGGTCGAGCGCTGGCAATTGCACTTGCCGATAGCGGCACAGAAGTCTGGGCCGGTAGCCGATCGGGAGACGTGCCCGAAGGATGCACTCGGAGCTTTCGTTTCGATCTGATGGACGAAGCATCAATAGCACAAGTGGCAGAAGCAATGGCGGACACGCCGCCCGATCTGGTCGTCGTGGCGACCGGGGTACTCACTCTTGCTGATGGGACCGGGCCCGAACGGACATTGAAGCAGGTCGACGGGACTTCGATGAACCAGCTGTTCCTGCTTAACACGGTCGGCCCCGCGCTGGTCGCCAAGCACATGCTGCCTCTTTTCCCGCGGAAGGATAGATCGGTCTTTGCCGCTCTCTCGGCACGTGTCGGATCGATCGATGATAACGGGCTTGGCGGTTGGCACAGTTACAGGGCCAGCAAGGCTGCCCTCAATATGCTGTTGAAGAACTTTGCGATCGAGCTTGCCCGGACGCATAAGGAAGCGGTGGTACTCGGCCTACATCCTGGGACAGTGGATACCCGCTTGTCGGAGCCCTTCCAGTCCAACCTGCCCGATGGGCAACTGACTCATCCTGTGGACGCCGCCGCAAATCTTCTGGCGGTAATTGGAGAAGCCACATCGGAGGACAGCGGAAAGGTGTTCGATTGGAAAGGCGAGCCAATCCCGGCCTAACCAGTGGTGAGGAAGCGGCGCCGCTTGCCGGAATGATTGTGCATCGCGCGGTCGAGGTGCCATCCCACCAATTCGCCATAGCGCATCGAACCTATGCCTTTTCCTGCCGCACGTTGGGTCAGGCGTACCGCCGGGCGCTGGTTGGCTTCGATCAGGACCGGCCCGCCTTCCGCCACTCCGATGTCCCACCCGATGATGACTTGGTCGGAATAGAGACGGCCATGTGCCTCCCTGGCGAGGTCCAGTGCGGCTTTCCAATCGGGTACGCAGCGCCCGGCGATGGCGCCGCCGGTTGAAGGATGTACTGGATATCGTCCAGGCCCCCATCCTGACAGGCCTTCTCCAAGGATACCGGTTTCCGGGTTCATAGCGGCGATAAGTCCGCCCGCATGACCATTGTCGACAGCCACATTACGTTTCACCGGATAACGCAGTGCAGTCGCGACCACTTCCGGGTTTCCGGCTTCGTCTAGGATCGTCGTAACGCGCAACGTGGCAAGCGTATCGAGTGCGAGATCGGAAATGTCCGGATGGGCGGCAACGCATTCCTGCACCAGCCAGGTTCCCTTGCGATATTCCGCAGGCACCAAACCTTGCTGCGCAAAATATTCGGTCGGATGGACGGCGATCCCTTTCCCGCCCGATCCACGCACCGGTTTCAGCAAAACCTTGCCGCTGGCGGGAAGGGGCGATTTGCGCGCCAGCTTGCCATTCTCGATTACTGCATGGAGGCGCGGGGCGCGCAAGCCGGCGTTGTCGCAGGCGTGCTGGAATTGCAGCTTGTCGAGCATGGACTCGCGATGGTCCGAGCCCGCGCTTTCAATCATTCGGATGATGGGTACCTGTTCCATCCGGCGTTGAACCTGGCGCAGGCAATCTTCGGTCTCGATCTCGAACGCGGCGAAATCCGAAGGGTCGGTCATCCATTCCCGGGCTTGCCGGACGATGCGCCGCTGCCACTCCCTGTCCTTGTCCCATTTGCGCGCAACGCTACGGGCTCGCAAGGGTATCCAAAGCCAGAACGCCGACCATACCAATGCATTAAACGCCAACGAGGCTGGCCCCATCCGTTCGCGCCGCCAAGAGTAATAGGCGTCGAGGAATTCAGCCGAGCGGTGTCTGGTGATGCCGGGGTAAAGAAAGACATTCAGCCGCAGTGCGTCGTAAGCTTGCGAGAGCATGGGGCCTCAGGGTGCAGATATGGAATAGAGCCCCTCTCGCCGCCAACTTTCGGCCAGCAGGGTTTCCAGCAGGTCGGCATGGCTGAAACCCGCATGAGCAGCAGCCTTCGCCATGACCTTTTCGGACCACAGGTTGCAGTTCAGATTGATTTCGATGAAATTGATATCGCCGGTCTTGAGGTCGAGGCGGAACTCGATCCGGCCATAGTCGAATGGTGCAAACTCCTGCGCCACCTTCCGCGCCATACTTTCGATCCTAGGCGCGAGCTCGGCATCCTCGAAGCGCTTGAGGGCAGCCTTTTCCTTGTTTTCGACCAGGTCGCGCTTTTCATGGTAGGTCCACAGTCGCTGCGTATCTTCCCGTTCATACCAGAGCATGGGCAGTGGGGTCGGCTGGTCATTCAGCGTGATGAAAGCGCACTGCACGTCGTAGCCGTCGAGATAGGGTTCGACGATTGCATCGTGCCCTTCATCGTGAATGTGCAAAATCGCGTTGGCGATTTCGGTCCAGTTGTGCGCATCGGTAATGCCCCAGCTGGCCGATGAAGCGTTTGGCTTGATTACCCAGCGACCAGCGTCTTTTGCCGGAAGGTTCGTTTCGAGCAGAGGCGCGCCGCGGCGGTAGCAGAACCAGGGTGCTGTCGGTACGCCGGCGTGTTCGCACACCAGTTTCGATACCGACTTGTCA
>CATMNW010000058.1 GCA_950071875.1 uncultured Erythrobacteraceae bacterium
CGGTGCGCGCCGTCTGCAGACGGTTATGGAGCGACTGCTCGAAGACATCAGTTTCGAAGCGGAAGAACATTCCGGCGAAACAATTACGATCGATGCGGAATATGTACGCGAACGGCTCGAAACATTGGCCGGCGATACGGACCTCAGCAAATACATCCTGTAAAACGATAGGCCTAGGCTGGGGGTAATATGTCGGCTCACCGCGCCGAGCCAGTGCCTTAACGCTTTCAGAGAACGAAGTTGTCTGCGGTGAGCGCGATTGTTCCAGTCAGGATGATAATGTAATCGGCCACACCATCGCCCGACATGTCAAGCTCGATCACCGTGTCGCTGAGATCGAACCTATAGCGTAATTCTCCACGGGTTGAACTGAATGCGTTCGTCCCGATAAAACGGAAGCTCGCCGCGCCATCGATGTGTTCGAGGTCGATCCGATCCCCCTGAGCCCGGTTGAAATCGGCGATGGTGTCAGGTGATTTGGTGCCGTCGATGTCCCAGTCGTAATATTTGAAAGTGTCGGACCCGCGTCCGCCATACAGCAAGTCCTTTCCCGTTCCTCCAACAAGCTGGTCGTTATCATCACCAGCATAGATGATATCATCGCCCGCACCACCGCTCAGGAGGTCGGATCCTGCGCCTCCGTAGAGACGATCATTGCCGCCATAGGCGCATAGAATTCTGTCATCGCCGCTGTCGCCAAAAATGACATTATTGCCACCTCCCCCCTGTACGGTGTCGTCGCCCGTCCCGGCATCGAGAAAATCATCGCCCGGTCCGCCATCGATCCTGTCGTTGCCATTTCCTCCGAAGAGGTAGTCGTTACCCCGAAGGCCAAACAGTCGGTCATCGCCATCCGACCCATAAAGGCTATCATCGACGGCCGATCCCACAATATAATTGTCGAGCGCATTTCCGTGCGCCCGAGCGCCGTTTTCAACGAACATGCGTTCAACGTTATCAGGCAGAACATATCCCGGAACGTTGGTGCGCACTTCATCGAAGCTGCCTTCGCCAGCGTTTTCGATTACAAGCGTCGCCGGATCATACACCGAATAGACGTCGTTACCGGGACCCCCGTATAGAATGTCCAATCCGGGGCCACCATCGAGCCGGTCATTCCCAATACCGCCGTAAAGGATATCCGCACCGCCGTTTCCGAAGAGAAAGTCGTCGCCAGCGCCGCCATGCAATTCGTCGTTGCCCATTCGACCGCGGATCCAGTCGTTTCCGCCGAGACCGTCGATAATTTCCGAACGGTTGGTGCCGATTAGCGTATCGTCATCCTCTGTTGGGAATTCCATAAGCGCGGCGGGTATCCGCGGATGAGCATAATCGAGAAACGCAGTAAGTTTGGATTCACCAAAAGACATGTTCTTTAGCATGCGCTTTCACCTCAGCTGTTATACTTTCAACTACGCTTAAGTGAGGTGCTCTTCCGTGTATTGAACGATAACGACACGATAGCGATTACATTGACGAGACGACTATAGAACGAAATCTGTTAAAGTCAGCGGGATCGTTCCATTCAATCGGATTGCGAAGTCCGCCACGCCATCGCCATTCGTATCGCCTTCTACCATCGTCAGACTACCTATATGCGAATAGCGCAATTGACCTGCAGAGCCATCAAACGGATCGGTGCCGATGAAAGAGAAAGCATCATCTGCGTTTCCATCAATGGCATCGATGCTCGACAGGTCGATCCTATCTCCTTCGGAAGGGGTGAAGTCCGCGATAATATCTGCATCGCTGGGTAACAGACCGGCAAAGTCGCCTTCGGTGAACACAAAGGTATCGGCACCCTCATTCCCGAATAGGCGGTCACGGCCCGGGCCACCATAAATTGCGTCATCACCTCCATCCCCAGTGATGATGTCGTCGCCATAGTTACCAAACAATTTGTCCTGCCCTTTCCCGCCGCGAAGGAAATCGTCACCATCGCGCCCGAACAGGACATCGCCCTGAGCACCGCCGCGCAAATCGTCGTTATGATCGCCGCCATCCAGGTAATCGTGGCCCGAGCCGCCTTCTACTACATCGTCGCCCTGGGCTCCGAACAGGCGGTCCAGTCCCCAACCGCCGTCGAGAATATCATCGCCGTCCCCGCCGGCGAGCGCATCGTTCCCTCCGTTGCCGGTAAGGATGTCTCTTCCGGCAAAACCGTTGAACACGTCGTCACCGTCGGAACCGGTAATGGTATTGTCATCGGCATCGCCGTCTTGGCTCCGGCCCGGGATGGCGTCAAACGCAAGGGTCACATCATCCTGACCGTTCACATCCCCAAACCATTCGTTCGCACCTGAACCACGGTGCGAACTTGCACGGCCACCGAAATCGGGGAGAGCAAAAGTCGTCCTTCCATCTCCACCGTAAGTCGTGCCAAGCAGGGAAAACAGCGCGCTATAGCTGGCAATTGATAGCAATTGCCCTTCGGCAGGGAAGAAACCAGTCGGGGTGCCGACGCCCGCGTAATAAACGATTTGACTGAGATTTGCGGTACTGCCGTCGGTTTGCGGGGCTTCGAGAAAACTCGTTGGCTCCATGCTTCGCGATGGGAAAATTCCCTGATATGCAATCAGAACCTGCATTGCGACGCCCGGCTGCTGATTATCGAAAGAAGCGCCCGAACCGCCGACAGCAGTAGGCATGTTGCTGTCGTTCAGTACGACCTGTTCCGAGCCCACGAGTGTTCCGACAGGAAGATCGGTGTCTGAACCTACGATCGTCTTGCCGCGCAAATCGGGTATATCGAATGTCGTTACGCCATCACCGCCATAGATGGTGCCAATGGCGGAATAAAGCTCCGGATATTCGCTAATCAGGAGCGTGCGCCCATCGCAGATCATGGCACCGCCCGGATCGAAGTTGCCGAGAAACATATGCACCGATCCGGCAAAATTCGCGCTGTTCATAAGTGCGGAGCCGCCAGTGTGAATGACATAGTTCACTCCCAGCGAAGTTTCGTAATTCGAAAGGCCCTGCCCGCTGCCACCGAAGGCTAGGGGAAGGTTGGCTTCGGTCAGGGTATGGGTATCAGAGCCGAAACGCTCACCCAGCCTGATGGCGTAGCCCGTGAGATCATCAGCCCTCCCGCTGCTAACAGCAAGATTGTCACGGAAATCGGGTAATTGGAATGTGGTTCTGCCGTCACCACCGTACGTCGTCCCGAGTATCGAGAACAAAGCGGTATTTTGCGAGATGGCGAGCAATTGGCCGTCGCCGAACGCGTAAGACCTGGGGGCGAAATTTGCCGCCCACTGTGTTACATATCCCAAGGAAATCGTGCCGCCGGGGCCGTCCACATCACGTGAAGGGTACAGCCCCTCAAGGACTACGCTCATGTTGATATGAAGCGTTTCCTGCTCGTTTTCGAAAGGCTGAGCCTCTGCGAACCGCTTGTTGGGGAAAAGACCCATTTCTTCACCAGCGCTCACGCGTACCAACGGAATTTCGAATGGCATCCAACTTACCTCCGCAGCGCCTTGCTCAAGACGAGCTCCGAGCTCAGGCTAAGGGCGATACAAGCATTAAAATTCGCTAATTGTAAATGACATTCAATGCGAGCAAATCGGAAGCTCTAAAGGCAAAGCACCATGAGCTCGTAGCCAAGGGTCGCGGTTGTGGCCTTTAGAGCATGTTGACGGGTCAAGGATG
Source organism: uncultured Erythrobacteraceae bacterium (assembly GCA_950071875.1). Lineage (GTDB taxonomy): Bacteria > Pseudomonadota > Alphaproteobacteria > Sphingomonadales > Sphingomonadaceae > Qipengyuania. The sequence continues at coordinate 3,655 of CATMNW010000058.1, forward strand.
CGGAGCGAGGCCGATTTCGACACCGGTCTTGTCGGTGAGCGCAAACTTGTCGACGAGATCGCTGCTGGCGCGATTGAGGCCGACGACCTGCACGCTACGGCCATTGCGCCGCATGCGTTCGACAACCTTGTCGAGCGCGCCGATGGCGCTGATATCCCAGAAGTGGGCTTTCGACACGTCGATGATGACGTGATCGGCGGGATCGGGTTGGGTGCTTTCCGGGCCCAGTGCCGCTTCGAAACGTTCGACACTGGCGTAGAAGATCTGTCCCTTGGCGCGGTAGGTAGCGGTGTCGCCCTCGCGCTCGCGCACCACCTCGAACATGGTCATCACCTTGTGGGTGAAGAACACACCCGACAGCACGACGCCGGCCAGCACGCCAAGCGCCAGATTGTGCGTCGCCACCACGACTATGACGGTAGTCAGCATCACCACCGAGGATTGCCACGGGTGCTTGCCGATATTGGGGATCGAGTTCCACGAGAATGTCCCGATGGAAACCATGATCATGATTGCCACCAGCGCCGGCATCGGCACCTGACCAACAAGGTCTCCGAGAAGTGCCAGCAGGATCAGAAGCGACAGGCCGGCTGTAAAGGTGGATAGCCGGCCGCGGCCGCCGCTGGTCACGTTGATTACCGACTGGCCGATCATCGCGCAGCCACCCATGCCGCCGAACATCGCAGCGACCACATTCGCAAAGCCCTGTCCGGCGCTCTCGCGGCGCTTGTTGGAACCGGTATGCGTCATGTCGTCGACGATCTGCGCGGTCAGCAAGGATTCCAGCAGACCGACTGCCGCCATGGTCGCCGAGTAGGGGGCGATGATCGCAAGCGTTTCCCAAGTGAGAGGCACGTCGGGAAGGGCGAAATAGGGAAGGCCTTCGGGCAATTCGCCCATGTCGGCAACGGAGTTGACCGGAGCATCGAGCCAGATCGTCAGTGCGGTCAGCACGATGATCGCGATCAGCGGACTTGGCACGGCGGTAGTGAATTTCGGTATGATGTAGATCATTGCCAAAGCGGCAGCGACCATTGCGTACGTCATCCAGTTGATCCCGTCGGCGGTGGGGTCGAGCTGCGGCAACTGGGCCATGAAGATCAGGATGGCGAGCGCGTTGACGAAACCCGTAATGACGGATCGCGAAACGAACTGCATCAGCAGGTCAAGCCGGAGAAGCGCCGCGATACCCTGGAAGATGCCCATCAGAATGGTGGCTGCGAAAAGGTATTCCACGCCATAGTCGCGCACCAGCGGCACCACGACGACGGCAACGGCAGCAGTCGCAGCCGAGATCATCCCCGGGCGCCCGCCGGTAAAGGCAATGACCATGGCGATCGCCACCGATGCGTACAGGCCGACCCGGGGATCCACACCCGCGATGATCGAGAAGCCGATCGCTTCGGGTATCAGAGCGAGTGCCACCACCAGACCTGCCAAAAGGTCGGCTCGGATATTGGAGAACCAGTCGCGTTTGATCGCGCCGAGATCGGGCATGTTTATCGTCCTGTGTCTGGAAGCTTACGCGCAAAAGGGCGCACGAAGTGATGCGCGCCTATGAACTATGCTGCACTGCAGCACAAGTCCGCAGCCCTCGGGGGCGATCGAGCAGGCCAGGCCTTTCCTATTCGAGCAGGCCGTCCGCTGCGCGAGAAAACGGACCTAAAACAGATCGGTGGGAGCGAGGTCGCCTATGGCTTCCCGACCTCCGGGAGCGAATGACGAGCGCATGTCGTCCCAAGCGACCGCTGGAGCGCTTTCTGGCCCGAATGCACCAGTATCGAGAGTGGTGAAACCGGTTGCTTCCGGCAGGCGCCCATTTGTCGAAAGGGTCGCTGGTGCCGAAAGATGCTCTTCGCTTTCGTCAGGGGTCGCAAAGGCTTCGACAAGTGCTTCAAGCGTTTCCGAGCCCAAGTCGAAAGGGGTTTCGACTGGTGCAAAATCTTCGACCGGCATATCGTCTTCGGTAGCCGGAGCTGGGTCTTCCGACGTATCCGGAACAACCGAGGCGCCGAATTCGACCATTTCGATTTCCGGCCTGTCGTCGCCGGCGTCCGGCGCGCTGACTTCATCAAGCGTCATGGCAAGCGGGCCACCGCGCACGATCAATCCGATGGGATTTCCGTCGATTTCGAAAAGAGCCGGCATGTTCGAACCCCTGAAATACTTACCCGTAGCATTTACATTGCAAATACTACCGAATTGTCATCAAGAATCCAAGGGGGACGACTAGGGCGGCGCTGTCTTGCGACTATGGCGAGACCTGCGCCTCTTTGAAATCCTTCTCTACCTGCTGCCTTGCCCACATTTCTGCATAGATCCCTTTCTTGGCCAAAAGGTCGGAATGGGTTCCGCTTTCGGCAAGGCGCCCCTGTTCGAGCACGAGGATCCTGTCGGCATCTGCAATGGTCGAAAGCCTGTGCGCGATTGCCAGCGTGGTGCGATCTTCCGATACCCGTTTCAGCGTGGCAAGGATCGCCTGTTCTGTCCTGCTGTCCAAGGCACTGGTCGCCTCATCCAGCAAAAGGATCGGAGGATCCTTCACGAGGGTGCGGGCAATAGCCACTCTTTGCTTTTCACCCCCGGACAGCTTGAGGCCGCGTTCGCCGACCTCGGTGTTCAACCCTTCTGGCAAGCGTTCTATGAAAGGCAGGATCGCCGCAGCTTCGGCAGCCGCGATAAGCTGCCGCTCGATGGTTTCGTCCCTTCCATAAGCGATATTGTAGCCGATGGTGTCATTGAACAGGACACTGTCCTGAGGGACGATGCCAATGTGCTGGCGTAAGCTTGCTTGGCTCACGCCAGCGATATCCTGACCGTCGATCTCGATGCGGCCCGACCAAGGATCGTAAAACCGGAAAAGCAACCGTGCGATGGTGCTCTTGCCGGCGCCGGACGGCCCGACGATGGCAACATGGCTTGCCGCGGGCACTTCGAAAGAAAGCCCGTGAAGGATGGGGCGATCCGGATCGTAGCCGAAAACGACATTGTCGAAGACCACGGTCGGCTGGCGGACGATCAGTGCAGGCGCGGACGGCACGTCCTTAACTTCCGGCTCGGTGTCGATGAGGCTGAACATTTCCGCCATGTCGATCAGTCCCTGGCGAACCGTGCGGTAAACCATTCCCAGCATGTCGAGCGGACGGAAAAGCTGCGTGAGGTAGGTGTTGACCAACACCAGGTCTCCGGTCGTCAGATTACCCCGGCTCCACTCCCATACGGTGAAGGCCATTGCCCCGCCCATGAGGAGGTTCATTATGACGGCTTGCGAAATATTGAGCAGGCCGAGCGAGTTTTCCGATTTGACTGCCGCTTCGGCCCAGGACCGTGTGCCATCGGAATAGCGGGCAAGCTCGCGATGCTCGGCCCCGAAGTATTTCACGGTCTCGTAATTAAGCAGGCTATCCACGGACCGGGCGAGTGCCTGGCCATCGAGTTCGTTCATCCTGCGCCGCAATTCGTTGCGCCATTCGGTGATCCTGCGCGTGACGAATATGTATGCCGCTACGGTTACGGCTGCAGCCGCGACGAGCTCCCAACCGAAATTGAGATAAAAGATTACGCCGACAGCTGTGAGCTCGAGGGCCGTCGGGGCAATATTGAACAGCAGGAAATAGAGCATGATATCGATGCTCTTGGTGCCGCGATCTATGGTCTTGGTGACTTCGCCCGTGCGGCGCGAAAGGTGAAAGCTCAGCGAAAGCTGGTGCAATCGCGAGAAGGTATCTTCGGCCAGTTGGCGCGTGGCATCCTGACCCACTCTTTCGAATGTGATGTTACGCAGATTGTCGAAGGTGACCGTCGCCAGTCGCCCCGCTGCATAGGCAATTACGAACGCCATGGCGACCATGGCCGCCTGGTTGGCGGGGGTGGTCATCGCGTCGATCGCGTTCTTGTAGGCGAAGGGCAGGGCCAGGGTCGTGGCCTTTGCCGCCAGGACGAAAAGCATGGCCCCGATGATGCGCCGCCTGAGGCGCGGATTGTCGGCTGGCCATAGATAGGGAAGGAAGCGGCGGATGGTGGCCCAGCCTTCGGGATCGGGGCGCTGGGTGGAACTGGCTGTATCTGGTGGCATCTGCCCGGTTATCTGGGGGCTGGTCACCACAAGGGCAAGCCGCCCGAGCACGCCGATACTTTCGGGAAAAATGTCAGCCTCGTCGAAGTGCTGCCTGAATGTCCGCCCGAAAGGATACCAGCATATAGCAAGGGGCCGGCGGCAGCAGGCACATCCTCTACGCGCGCACGCGCGCGAGGCTACGCTCTTTCCAACGACGCGGTTGTGCGCGCCGGATTCCGCAGCATGGCTAGGCTTTCCTTCACGACCTTGGGCCATCCGAAATATAGGACGGCGGCATAACTTGCGGCTCCGCTGGCTACGAGCACCGTCAGGACGATCGCTTCGTGAAGTGATGCAGGAAGAAGTGCGCGCGTCCCCGACACAACCGCCGCCATGACGATCGTTCCGACGGTGGCCGGTACGATCGCGGCAAGAAAGCGGGCTGCCGGAAAACCCATCCGGGGCAATGTTACCACCAGCGTGAACACTAGGAGCAGGGGGGCCGCGATCCACCAGGCTTTGACGAGGCCCATCGGTCCTTCCGACGCGCCCCATGCGAAAGCGCCTACGAACAGGAGGGCGCCTGCGATACTGGTCGCAAGATAGATATGCTCTTTCCCGACCGCGGTCATGGTCGGGTAGCAGATGATCTGCACCGCCATCAGCGGCATGACCAATGCAAGGCCGGCTACATAGGGTGCCATCGACATCCATTTCGCACCGAAGACCACATAGATCGCTTCGGGAGCCGTGAGGGACAGCCCTATATATACGGGGGCGACCACAAGTAGGACGGTGCGAACCGTGCGCTCGAAATAAGGGACCAGGCTTCGGCCCGACTTGTGAAGCTCTGCATAGGCCGGAAAAGCGACATCGTTGAGTGGCGGTATAAATCGCCCGGTTACGATCAGTGTCAGGAACAGCGCTTCCGAATAGAGACCGAGATCATACGCGCTGAACAGGCGGCCTGCGATGAAGATGTCGCTCTGGCTCTGGATGATCCAGAAGAACTGGCAGGCTGTCATGATCCCGCCGAACCCGATCATGCGTCCGGCGCCCTTCAGGTTGAACACCGGCATCACCCACAGCTTGGCAGCGAAGGTCATTATCAACCCGCGCACGAAGAAAGAGGCGATGGGAGCGAAGATCAGCGCCCACACCCCGTAGTCCAGCATGGCAAGCACCAGCGCCGTGGTGGCACCGACCAGCGCGGCGACCATGTTCGCAATCCCCTGGCTGCGGAAATTCATCTGACGTGAGAGGAGCGAGGTAGACAGCGCCGTGAACGGGATGGTTACGAATATCAGCGCCTGTACGCGCAGCAGATCGGCCACCACTGGTTGCCCGTAATAGTCGGCAGCCAGCGGGGCGAGGAGCACGGCCGCCGCCGCGAGCACGCCATTGGTTACAAGCAACAGGGCGAAGGCCTGGCCGATTTCCCGATTACCCACCTTCTCTGCCTGGACGAGCGAACTGGCAAAGCTCCAGCCGTTGAGAAAGGTGAGGGCGGTCACGAACACCTGGCTCATGGCAAACAGACCGTAGTCTGAAGGATCGAGCAGGCGGACCACTATAAGGGTGGAGCCCCATGTGATGATCTGGGCAATCAGCTGGCTGCCCCATCTCCACGCTATCGCACTACGCAGGCGGGCGCCGAATCCTTCGGGCGGTTCCTGCTCGCTGACCCCACTGATCCTCATAGGGCAGGGTGCTAACTGCGATTCGTCCCGATTGCGAGTGATCCGATTCCCGATTCACCGGCAATCGATGCCGATTCAGGCCGGAATCACGAAAAATGATGCGGGGAATCGCCATGAAAACGACCGCGATCTGCGCCTTGCGGTTGAAAGTTACCGCAGCGCCCCACGGGGCGGCAAACATTCGCACTGTGAAACCCCAGGGTTTCTGCGGCTTTGCCAGAAATTTGAAATAAAATTGCAAAAAGGCGTTGACCGAATCCGACCCCCCGCCTAGATGGCCCTCACCGACGCGGCGCTGGCGGCTTCCACCGCCCACCGCAACGGTCGCCAACATAGAGAGACAGCCGGTCCCCCCGGTATCAATCGGGGGAACAAAAGCTGTCCCCTCTAACATTGTTGAGCGGCTCTTTGACATTGTTAGTTTTTGATGAAGGGACATGTGGGCGACGGCGCCCGGTCCGGGGACCTCAAGGCTCCGGATACCGGTTAATTCAAGCCGATTGCCACATCCTTCCAGGCTCCACAGTCTGGTCGTGATGATGCATGTTCATTCGTATCCATTACGTTTGACAGTGCAGGTATCGGCTCCTTGAAGCTCATGCCAAGCAGGTTAGCGGGGTTATCCCCGTGCTTGATTGGTGTGTGACACAAACTTGAGAGTTTGATCCTGGCTCAGAACGAACGCTGGCGGCATGCCTA
>CATMNW010000059.1 GCA_950071875.1 uncultured Erythrobacteraceae bacterium
ACATAGGCGGACACGTCCGAACACCTGCAATTGTTTTTATTGGATTTTATTGTCCGCGTAAAGCCGCTACCGCCCGTTTTCCCACCCTTCACACGGGTGGGGTCGCAAGTTCAATCCTTGCCGCGCACACCATTTATTTCGCTGCAAACAAACAAAAAGGCCGCCCGAGCGGACGGCCTTAAATCGTACTAGAGTCTTGGCGGTCAGGCCGCTTTAGCTTTGCCGCGATGGGGCGCGGTGGAAGTCTTGGGCGGAGCGGAAACGGCCTCATCGTCCTGCTTCTTGTCCAGCACCTTCTTAGCGACATATCCGCCGACACCCAGCGCTACCATCGCCGGGAGGCTCATGCGCCTCAGTACCGTAGTAGCAATGACACCGAGGGCCGCGCCGCTGGCGCCGCCGACAGCGCTTGTCTGCTTGGCCAACTTGTCGCCCACGAATGCTCCGATTCCCTTGCCGATCATTTCAAAATCTCCTTTGCCACATCAACGTGCCGTTGGCATTGGAGTTCCGGAAGTCAGTCTTCTCGAGGGGCAAGTCCCTTGGCCAGCAATACGTTGGCGCGACTGGCGATTTTCTCGAAGTCGGGATCGCCAGGCCGGGCCCAGATAGCGTAGCGCAAGCCGAGAAACACGTTCATTCCCATGACTGCCCAAGCTTCCGGCGAACCTAGACCGGTTGCGAATTCGCCACTTTCGCCGCCGGCGACCAGCCTTTCCTCGATACGCTTTCCGATCGTCTCGTAGTGCTCGCGGTAGCTAGCGGGGTCGACGAACTCGGATTCGTCAATAATGCGGTAGATTGCCTTGTTGTCGGATGCGAATTCGAGAAAGGCTTGCAGCGCCACGCGCTCGACCTCGAATGCGTTCATACTGGGCGTCAAGGCTTCACGAGCGGCTCGCCCCACCCCTTCGCTCATATCGGTAACCAGTGCGCGAAAGATCGCGTCCTTGCTATCGAAATAGGTATAAAATGACCCCAGAGCGACGCCTGCCGAGCGCGTTATGCCGCTGATCGAAGCTTCGTGAAATCCCTTCTCCGCGAATTCTCTGGTCGCGGCATCAAGCAGCTTGCGCAGGGTCTTCCTTCCACGTTCGGTGCGCGGTGTCTTGTCGCCCGAAATTTGTGTCGCGGCCATCGAAACATCCCCTGTGAGTCAGCCAAACCTACCGAAACGACATCCACACGCAAGATCAAACTTGAAAGGTGGTTCATGTTTCAGTATCAGGGCCAGAAATAACAATCGGGAGGGAGAATCCGAAATGCGACCGATCAAATCCTTTGCTGCCAGCCTTCTGTGCTCGGCTGCTTGTGCAGCGATATTTGCAACACCGGCCAGCGCACAGTCGAATGATGATGCTGCTGCCGAAGAAGCGCCGGCAGCCAACGAAAACACAATCATCGTAACCGCTCGGCGGCGTGAGGAACGACTGATCGACGTGCCGATTTCGGTTTCAGCGCTCAGCGGCGAAGAACTGACCCAGCGCGGGGCACTCGATATCACCGACGTGGGCCAGAGTGTGCCGAACGTCACTCTTGAGGCAAGCCGCGCAACCAACTCCACGCTGTCGGCCTTCATCCGGGGAATCGGACAGCAGGACCCGGTTTCCGGCTTCGAGCAGGGCGTCGGCATCTACCTTGACGATGTATATCTCAATCGCCCTCAGGCTGCGGTGCTGGATATCTACGATGTCGAACGTATCGAAGTTCTGCGTGGCCCCCAGGGCACTCTTTACGGCCGCAACACGATCGGCGGCGCGGTTAAATATGTGACGAAGCGCCTTCCGCTCGACCCGTCGGTTAAGGTACGGGGAACCTACGGCACATACGATCAGGCCGAAGGCGTAATCACAGCCTCGACGCCGATCGGAGATCTCGCCCGCATCGGTGGTTCGGTGGCCCGGCTTTCACGCGGCGGCTTCGGCGACAATCTCACGACTGGTCTCGAGAATTACAACAAGGACATTTGGGCCGGGCGTGCCAGCCTTGAGCTCGGCGGTTATGGCGAACCCGTGTTCATTCGGGTGCAGGGTGACTACACCAAGGACAAGAGCAATCCTCGCGGCGGTCACCGTCTGATCCCGGGGCTCGTATCGGGCGCACCCGTCCTGGGGGATGTGTTCGATACGCGCGGCGGACTCGCCGACCCCGAACAGGAAGTCGAATCCTACGGCTTCGCAATGCACGCGGAAGTCGAACTGAGCGACGCCTTGACCTTCCGCTCGATCTCGGCCTGGCGCAAGGACAGCAGTTATTCTCCCATCGATTTCGATGCTCTGCCAGCAGTGGATCTCGATGTTCCCGGAGCCTACTTCAACGAACAGCTCAGCCAGGAATTCCAGCTCCTGTGGGACGATGGTGGCGCATTCAGCGGTTTGCTCGGCTTCTATTACCTGGACGCCAAGGCCGACACGCTCTTCGACGTGCGGATCTTCACCACCGTCGCAGGCCTTACTGCATTCACCCGAGCGGATGTGGATACCGAGACCTATGCCGTCTTCGGCGATTTCACATACGACCTTACCGATCAGCTGAGCCTGTCTGTTGGTGGACGATACACCTGGGATGAACGCAGCGCCGAAATTCTGCGCCAGAACTATTTCGGCGGTGGTTCGCCATTCTTCGGTGGGTCCGGGATCATATTGACCGCTCCCAGCACCGATTTCGATGGCAGCCGCGAATTCAAGAAGTTCACACCGCGCGCATCGATCAGCTTCATGCCGACACCGGATCACAATATCTACGCAAGCTATTCGAAGGGCTTCAAAGGGGGAGGGTTCGACCCCCGAGGTGTTGGCGTAAACGCTCCGGCTGCCGATCCCGGCAATCCGACCGATGCCGAAGTAGCCGATTTCCTCAGCTTCGCGCCGGAAGAAGTCGATAGCTACGAGATCGGTTACAAGGGTAGCCTTGGCAATGTGAACATCGCCGCGGCGGCATTTTATGCCGATTACCAGGACGTCCAGATTCCCGGATCGGTCGCCTGTGAAGTCGCTGGTGTTGCCAGCTTCTGCGGTGTGGTTTCGAATGCCGGCAAGGCGACCTTCAAGGGCCTGGAACTGGAAGCGGACGCACGCCTCGGTGGCGGGTTCGGCATCTCGGCGTCGGTTGGCTACATCGACGCACAGTATGACGAATACATCACAAACATCAACAATACGCCGACCGATGTTGCCAACTTCCGGGTCGTGCAGAACACGCCCGAAGTCACCGGCAGCTTTACCGCAAGCTACGATACGGCAATCGGAAATGGCGATCTCTATCTGGGCGCTACGGTGTCATACCGCAGCAAGACCAGCCAGTTCGAAATTCCCAATCCTTACCTCGACCAGGACGGCTTTGCGTTGCTGGACGCAAGCGTGGTGTACACCGCGCCGGGCGGGAACTGGACGCTCGGATTGTATGGCAAGAACCTGCTCGATAAGGAATACAAGACCAGCGGCTACACTTTCGTTGCCGCCGATCCCGTTACGGGGGAGATCATCAATGGTGCTAACGGCTTCCCTGTTCCGACACTTGGGCCCGAAGGTACTTTGACCGCGTTCTACGGGAACCCGCGCCAGGTCTTCGCGACGGTGACCTTCACATACTGATCGGTCGCCGAAACACTAAAGGGTCGCGGCCTCTCCCGCGGCCCTTTTTTGCTGCCTAGCGGGCGAAACGCCTTCGTGCAGTTGTTCGCCGGTCCTCGACGGGAATGCCATAGGTCTCGGTATAGTCGGCGAAGCGTTCGTTGACTTCGGCTTCATTCAGTCCGAACTCTTCGAGACTATAGCGATGAGGGTTGCGCTTCAGTCGAGCCGAGCGATCGAGATAATTCTGCATTCCTGCCATCGCCGGTTGCATGTCCAGGCCGAGGAATGCGTAAACGCGCTCCATCGTACCGCGCCAATCCTGTTCCATATCCTCATACTGGACATCGATCATGCGGTCTCGCGGGATGCTGTCGCGCGCTTGGCGCATGCGATCGATCATTTCGGCTGTCTTGCCTAGCCATTCGCGCCCTGTACGAACGGCATCATTGTGATCCGAGTAGATTATCGTCTGGTTCCAGGCGAGCGACGCGGCACTTCCGACGACCTGCTTGGGGTCGCGATGAGTAAAAATCAGCCGCGCGTCGGGGAACACTTCCAGCAGGGCCGGAAGATCGAGCATGTGTTGCGGTGTCTTGAGTATCCACGGCCGCAAACTGCTTTCCTGCTGTGACCAGCCGATAAGACGCAGAAGATTTGCCATGTGCTGATACGCGGGCACGGCACTCTCGTTGTGGCACCAAGCGGCATATGACGGGACACGCCACTGCGCTTCCCACTTCATGCCGTACATCGAAGCGGCAACGAGGCCCAGTTCCTCTTCGGGTTCATAGGCGCCGGTTGGATGGATCGAGAGCGTGCGCGGATTGGCAAGGCGCGCGACCTTGAGAATTCTGGAGGCCAGCTTGGGCCTGAAATCCTCTGCCTCCCCGTTCATTACCCGCTCGAAATCGGGACGGGGCACCGGACTGATCGTTTCGAAGCTGCGCAAGTGCGCAAAGCGTTGGTCCGCCGCGAGCAAGCGGTGCAGTCGCGTTGTGCCGGATCGCATGGGTCCAACGATGACCACCGGGTTCTTCAACGGCCGCGCGAGGATTTCAGGATGCCGCTTGAACCACATCTGCGTGTACAGCCTGTCGCGAAGGACATGATGGAACATTTTCATCGCGGAAAAATCACCGGCCGCGTTCAGCCTCGCTTCGGTCTTCACGCTGTCGAGCAACACGTCGAAGGGTTTTTCAAACCAGCCGTCGCCGTAATCCTGCAGCCCGGTCGCGATTGCCGCTTCTTCCAGCAGGTAGTCTCTCTCCAACCTCGCAGGATCGACCATACCGGTCTTTCGTCCTGCGCGGATAACGCCGTCCACGATGTCGATAAACCGCGTGCGGCGCGGTGGCTGGATCGGCTGGTCGTTCAAATGGCTGGCCTTTCCCGGCTCTGGCAATTGCCCCTGAACGTGCGGGGATTAATGTTGTGCCGCAAAAAGGGCAACCGAGCCCGCGCGAAGTGTCTGGCCAAGGGACAGGCGAAAAGGCATAGGCGGCGCCCATGCACGACATTGCTTTCATCCGCGCCAATCCCGAAGCCTTCGACGCTGCCCTCGCCCGACGCGGGGCCGAGCCTGTTGCCGACAAGCTTGTGACGCTCGACGCGAAGAAGCGCGAGGCCACGACCAAGGTCCAGGCCGCACAGAGTCGCCGCAACGAGGCGTCAAAAGCGATCGGCCAGGCCATGGCTCAGGGCGACAAGGAAAAGGCGGAGGCGCTCAAGGCCGAAGTCGCCGAGATCAAGGCGTCGATGCCCGAATGGGAGGAATCCGCTGCCGCTGCCGGGGCCGCGCTAGACGACATGCTCGCGCGCCTACCCAACCTGCCCGCCGAGGACGTGCCGCAGGGCGCTGACGAGGAAGACAATGTAGAGCAGCACCAGTGGGGCACGAAGCGGCAGTTCGATTTCGAGCCCAAGGAGCATGCCGATATCGGCCCCGCGCTGGGCATGGATTTCGAGACCGGCGCCAAGCTTTCGGGCGCGCGCTTCACTTTCCTGCGCGGCGATATCGCCCGCCTCCACCGCGCGCTCGCGCAGTTCATGCTCGACAAACAGACGCGCGAGAACGGCTATACCGAGTGCAACCCGCCGGTGCTGGTGGGCGACGATGCCATGTACGGCACGGACAAGCTGCCGAAGTTTGCAGAGGACAGCTTTCGCACGACCGACGATCGTTGGCTGGTTCCGACTTCCGAAGTCCCGCTCACCTATTCCGTCGCGGGCGAGATCCTGCCCGACCTTGACCAGCCGATCCGCATGACCGCGCATACGCTGTGTTTCCGTTCCGAAGCAGGCTCGGCAGGCCGCGATACGCGTGGATTCATCCGCCAGCACCAGTTCGAAAAGGTCGAGATGGTCAGCATCTGCCGTCCCGAGGACAGCGAGGCGGAGCACGAGCGTATGACCAAATGCGCCGAGGGCATCCTCGAAGCGCTCGACCTGCCCTATCGCCGCATGCTGCTATGTACCGGTGACATGGGGTTCGGCGCGCGCAAGACTTACGATCTGGAGGTCTGGCTGCCCGGACAAGGGGCCTGGCGAGAGATTTCCTCCTGTTCGAACACGGGCGATTTCCAGGCGCGGCGCATGAACGCGCGCTACCGCCCCGAGGGCGAGAAGAAGACCACGTTCGTCCACACGCTTAACGGATCGGGGCTGGCGGTCGGACGCACTCTCGTGGCGGTGATGGAGAATTACCAGCAGGCGGACGGCAGCGTTGCCGTTCCGGAAGTCCTCGCCCCCTACATGGGCGGCGTTACCGAACTGGGGCGGATTTCCTGATGCGCATTCTCCTCACCAACGACGATGGCATTCGCGCCCCCGGCCTCGAAGTGCTGGAAGGCATCGCACGCCAGTTCAGCGACGATATATGGATTTGCGCACCCGATGAAGAGCAATCGGGAATGGGCCACGCGCTTACCCTCACCCGCCCGGTGCGCCTCCGCAAACACGATGATCGCCGGTTCTCCGTGACTGGCACACCTACGGATTCCGTCACCATGGGCCTGCGCCGGGTCATGGACGGCGCACCGGATGTGATCCTCTCTGGTGTAAACCGCGGCGCGAACCTTGCCGATGACATTACCTATTCGGGAACAGTGTCGGCCGCCATTGAAGGCGCACTTGCCGGTGTCCGCTCGATCGCGCTGAGCCAGGTCTACTCCAAAGAGGGCATGGGCGAGGAAGTACCGTTCGGCGCGGCCACCGAATGGGGCGCGAAAGTGCTGGCCCCGCTGCTCGATGCACCGTTGCCAAACCGGACGCTGATCAATGTGAACTTTCCGCCCCTGCCGCCGAGCGAGATCAAGGGCATCCGCGCGGTACGCCAAGGCTTCCACGATTATTCTCGAGGCGCCGTGGTCGAAGGCCGCGATCCGCGCGGTTTCCAGTATTACTGGTTTGGCTTGGAGGCCATCGAACATACGCTGGACCATGGCACCGATCTTGAAGCGATCGACGAGGGATACATCTCGGTGACGCCGCTTCAGCTTGACCTCACCCATCACGCGTCGTTGGGTGCACTGGCAGAGCGTTACGAGAGTTGATCGGGCCGCAACCTATTGACGCTGCGGTATTCCGCGCGCACCTATTCGCGCCATGAGCAGCGACAAGCAGGTCGACCGTATCGCCGCCAGCACGCAGGTGCGGACCTATCGCGGGCCGCGCTTTCAGCCGCTTCGCCGCGCAGTCAAATTGCCGGTCTGGGGCGACCTTGGCATCCGGCTGGGCGCGGCGCTTTTCCTCATTTTCATCGTTATCATGGTCCATTGGTGGGATCGCGAAGGACTGGTCGACAATCTCGACGGAGAGGTCAGCTTCCTCGACGTCGTGTATTTCACCATGATCTCCATCACCACCACGGGGTTTGGTGACATCGCCCCGATTTCGGATCGCGCCCGGCTGGTGGAAGCGGTCATTGTGACCCCTATCCGGTTTGCGGTCTTCTTCATCTTCGTAGGGACAGCCTACAACTTCCTTATCAAGCGCAGCTGGGAGAAATGGCGCATGGCCCGCATTCAGGAACAGCTATCGAACCACATCGTGGTTCTGGGCTACGGCATTTCCGGTTCGGAGGCGGTCGGGGAACTGATCGAGCGTGGCACCGATCCATCCTGCATTGTCGTGATAGACCCGAGCGAGGAGCGGCTGGCAGAAGCCGAAGCCCTTGGGTGCAATATCATGGCCGCAGATGCGACACGCGACCAGACCCTGAAGGCCGTTCGGATTTCACAGGCACAGAACGTTCTCGTTTCCGCGGGGCGTGACGATACCACGATCCTAATTACGCTTACAGTGCGCGCACTTGCCCCGCACGTGCCCATCAGCGCCGTCGTGCGCGCGGACGACAATGAATCGCTTGCCCGGCAGGCGGGTGCCAACAACGTCATCAATCCGGTACGATTCACCGGACTGCTTCTCGCCGGCAGTGCCAAGGGCGAACATATTGCCGAATACCTCGCCGATCTCGCCAGCGTTTCCGGACGCGTTCAACTGGTCGAACGCAAGGTCACAGCTGCCGAATGCGGTAAGGCCATCAGCCAGTTGGACACCGGAGGTCGCGGGCTTCGGATATATCGCGATGGGAAAGCATTGGGTTTCTGGGAAACCGCATGCGAGAGCCTGCGCGAAGGAGATGTCGTAGTAGAAATCGTGCCTACCACCAATGGCGAGACCAAAGGGGACGGGCATGATCGCGAGGATAGCGATCATGCCTGATCACATTAGGGCGAAGACCCCGCCCATCGCGAGATACGCGCTCAGCCAGTAGCCCCAGTCGATCAGCGCAGCGCGTACCGGAGTTTCGCGACGGATGGCGGTGATGAACAATGCCGGTCCGATGAAGGTCAGTGCAAGCCCGCCGGACATCATGAAATAGAGCCAGGGTTTCGCATCAAGAGCCGCTTCACCTATGCGGGCAAACATGTGTCCCAGCATGGCGGCACTGGCGAACAGGAGCACCGCCGCGGCCACGTGCAAGAGTAGCTTGCCATGCGGCATCGCTCGCTTGCCATAAAAAGCCACTCCGAGCATCGCGGCAACAAGCCACGCCAGCACTACCGCAGTCCAGTTTATCGGTCCCATCCGACCCTCCTAGCGCAGACGGCGCGGTTGGTGTAGGGGCGCGCGCAATTCACGGACATTGATATGACTACATCTACAACTGCGATCCCCGATCAGAAGAAGGTCGGCATGGTTTCTCTCGGCTGCCCCAAGGCGCTGGTGGATTCGGAGCGTATTCTCACGCGCCTGCGCGCAGACGGCTATGCCATGAGCCCCGACTATGCCGGTGCGGACGTGGTATTGGTAAACACCTGCGGCTTCCTCGATAGCGCGAAAGAAGAAAGCCTGCAGGCAATCGGTGAAGCAATCGCGGAAAACGGCAGGGTCATCGTCACCGGCTGCATGGGCGAGGAAGCCGAAGCCATCCGCGCCGCGCATCCCAGCGTTCTCGCAGTCACTGGCGCGCACCAGTACGAACAGGTTGTCGAAGCTGTTCACGAACATGCGCCACCGACCCAAGGGCCATTCATCGACCTGATCCCCCAGCCCGACATCAAGCTTACCCCGCGACATTACAGCTACCTCAAGATTTCCGAAGGCTGCAATCACTCCTGCGCCTTCTGCATCATTCCCGACCTTCGCGGAAAATTGGCGAGCCGACGGATCGATGCCGTCCTGCGCGAAGCGGAAAAGCTGGTCGCAGCAGGCACCAGGGAATTGCTGGTAATCAGTCAGGATACCTCGGCTTACGGTGTGGATACGCGCCACGAAACGAAGCCTTGGCGAGGACGCGAAGTTCGCGCCCACATGACCGATCTTGCGCGCGAGCTCGGTCAGCTCGACATCGGCGGGGGGGCCCCGCCTTGGGTTCGCCTGCACTATGTCTATCCCTACCCCCACGTCGATGCGGTCATCCCGTTGATGGCCGATGGGCTTCTGACACCCTACCTCGATATCCCGTTCCAGCATGCGAGCCCCAAGGTGCTCCGCGCAATGAAGCGGCCTGCGAACGAAGCCAAGGTGCTGGAGCGTCTCAAAGGCTGGCGCGAAGTATGCCCCGAGATCGCCATCCGTTCGAGCTTTGTCGTCGGTTTCCCCGGCGAGACCGAAGATGACTTCAAGTACCTTCTGGACTGGCTTGAAGAAGCTCAGCTCGATCGTGTCGGCGCATTCCGTTTCGAACCCGTCGAAGGCGCGCAGGCAAACGCCCTGCCTGATGCCGTTCCGGAAGAGATCAAGGAAGAGCGCTACGCCCGGATCATGGAAGTGACCGCGCGGATCAGCGCGGCAAAGCTTCAGGCCAAGATCGGGCGCACCCTCCCCGTCATCATCGACGAGGTCGGCGAAGCCGATGAAGATGGCGATATCGGC
>CATMNW010000060.1 GCA_950071875.1 uncultured Erythrobacteraceae bacterium
TTCGGGACTGCCGTGCTTGTCGGCGCGCGTGCTTTCGACCATTCCATCGTACAGGAACCCGATCGGGCGGACTTCTGCGGCGCGCTTCTTCAGTTCGCCCCGCATTTTCTTGTACTCGGCTTCCATTTTTGAAGTCACGGTAGCCCGGCTATCCTCGAGTGCTTCCGAGAAGTCTGCGGCGGTCACCTGCTGCACATCACCGCCGGCACGGTGAAGTGCGTTCAGACCCGCGCGGCGGACCACATCCTCGAGATCGGCACCGGTGAAGCGCGCCGTCTTGCCCGCCACGTCAGCAAGATCGACATCGCCGGCAAGCGGCATGTTCTTGGTATGAATGCCAAGGATCTGCTCACGGCCCGCCTTGTCGGGCGTGCCCACATATACCAGTTCGTCGAACCGGCCTGGGCGTAACAACGCAGGATCGACCAGGGTCGGCCGATTGGTCGCACCAATCACCACGACTGACTGCAGTTCCTCCAGACCGTCCATCTCCGCAAGGATCGTGTTCACCACCCGGCCTGTGACTTGAGGCTCTCCTTGGCCGCTACCGCGCGCGGGAACGAGGCTGTCGATTTCGTCGATGAATACGACGCAGGGCGCCACGGCGCGAGCACGCTTGAACATACGCGCAATCTGCTGCTCGCTTTCGCCATACCATTTCGACAGCAGGTCCGAGCTTTTCATGGAAATGAAATTGGCCTTGGCTTCCTTGGCAACCGCCTTGGCGAGCAAGGTCTTGCCCGTACCCGGTGGGCCGTAAAGAAGGAAACCCTTGGCAGGCCGGATACCGAGACGGTGAAACGCCTCAGGATTCTTCATCGGCAGTTCGATCCCTTCCTTCAGCTTTTCGATCGAATCGCCGACACCGCCGATATCGGACCAGCCGACATTGGGCACCTGAACCATGACTTCGCGCATGGCGCTGGGTTGGATACGCTTAAGGGCGGAAAGGAAGTCCTCGCGTCCGACGTAAAGCTCGTCTAGCACCTCGGGTGGGATGGTCCGTTCGTCCAGATCGATCTTGGGCATGATCCGGCGGACTGCATCGATTGCAGCTTCGCGAGCGAGTGCAGCGATATCCGCCCCGACGAATCCGTAAGTGGCCTTTGCCAGTTCGGTCAGATCGACCTTGTCGCCAAGAGGCATGCCGCGCGTGTGGATACCCAGTATTTCACGCCGGCCGGTTTCGTCGGGCACACCGATCACGATTTCCCGATCGAAGCGGCCCGGGCGGCGCAAGGCTTCGTCGATGGCATCGGGACGGTTGGTTGCAGCAATAACCACGAGGTTCGAACGCGCTTCCAGCCCATCCATGAGGGTGAGCAACTGGGCGACGAGGCGTTTTTCAGCCTCGCCCGGTACGCGATCACGCTTCGGGGCGATGGAATCGATCTCGTCGATGAAAACGATTGCCGGGGCAGACTTGCTCGCCTGCTCGAACACTTCGCGCAAAGCCTTCTCGCTTTCCCCATAACCGGAGCCCATGATTTCCGGGCCGTTGATCGTGAAGAAATTCGCGTCGCTTTCATTAGCGACAGCCTGGGCCAGACGCGTCTTGCCTGTTCCCGGCGGTCCGTGCAGCAGAACGCCCTTGGGCGGATCGACACCCAGCCGGGTAAACAGTTCAGGGTACCGCAGCGGCAGTTCGACCATTTCGCGGAGCGCCTGGATCGTATCGCTCATACCGCCTACATCGTCGTAATTGACCACGGCGCGCGCATCGCGCGGGGCTTCGAATTCTGCGCGAAGCTCGACCTCGGTATTTTCGTCGATGTGAACGATACCCTTGGGGGTAGTAGACACGACGCTGAGGCGGATCTGGGTGAGAGCATAGGCTGGTGCATTGAACATGCGGCGCACTTCGGGCGGCATGTTCTGCACCGGCTGCTGGCCCGTGGTCGCGACGAGATCCCCGGCAACCAGAGGCTTGCCTGCAAAGTTACGTTTGAGCGCCTGCGCCGGGCCCTGAAGCCGCATCTCGCGCTGGGCGGGGGCGAAAACAACACGCGTTGCCGGGCGCGACTGTGCAACTGCGATCGTCACATGTTCGCCCGAGCCGACTTCGGCGTTGCCGCGCTGCAGACCATCGAGGCGAATGACGTCGAGGCTTTGGTCCTCGTCGTAAGCAGCCATGGCGATCGCCGCGGTGACCCGCTTGCCCGTCACCTCGACGAGGTCGCCTTCGGTAATGCCCAGCTGCTGGAAAGCAGACCGCGGCATGCGGGCGATACCCTGCCCGCTTTCCTCCTGCCTTGCCGCTGCGACCTGCAACCTGACCTTTTTGTCACTCACCGCTGTTGCTGCATCCGCATCGGCCATATGAGCCCTACTCCCGTAGCTATCTGAACGTGCACCCCACGTGGGGTGAGGTATACGCCGATGCAATGAGCGAAGGGGGGCGGAAGGTCCGCGACAGACAAGAAAAAAGCCCGGCTGGCGAACCAACCGGGCTTGGAAAGTCTTGGGAGAGGATGCCTTAAAGGCAGGGCGAGATATGCTTGTCCGACCAATATTGTGCAAGTGCGAAAAGAACAAACTTAGTTGATTAAAATGCAAGTCAGGCGAACCCGCGCCCTCTAACGGCTTGAAATGCTACACATCGGTGAGAGCAAAAGCATTGTTGCGCTGCACAACCGATACGGTCCGAACCATAATCCGATATAGGTGACAACCGTCCGCACCGCGCCTAGACCGTTCTTCCTAGAATCGCGCAAATTCCAAGATTAGGCGAATACCGAAGTCGCCATCCGCGTGTTTCTCGCACTCTTCCCGATCAGCGCTTGCCGATTGAAACACCCGAATTTTCATTCCTGCCGACCTGGAGTTACCCCAATGATCCGCAAAATTATCGTCTCTGTCAGCGCGATCGCCTTGGCGGCCTGCAGCAATGCAGGCACCGAACAGCTGGTCAGTACCTCTGCACCCGCATCGCTCGACGACAGTGCAGCGCCCGACACCATGCGCTGGCTATACGGTTCGGGAGAAGGCGCTGCGGCTTCGATCCAGACATGGCGGCAAATCGCCGACTATGCCGTTGCGGTAAGCCGCCAGAGAAAAGTGCCGGAATCTGTGCCGCTTGGCCTGCCCGATGTTGAAGGCGGGATCGATACGCCATCCTGCGTCGCCGGCGACGGCACAATGAAGCCGTTTGCTGCCGTTTTCGATGTCGACGAGACCGTACTGCTGAACACCGGTTACGAATATTGGGCCG
This sequence comes from uncultured Erythrobacteraceae bacterium, assembly GCA_950071875.1. Classification (GTDB taxonomy): domain Bacteria; phylum Pseudomonadota; class Alphaproteobacteria; order Sphingomonadales; family Sphingomonadaceae; genus Qipengyuania. The sequence continues at coordinate 3,212 of CATMNW010000060.1, forward strand.
CGCTTTCGGGCAAGCCTTTCGATGCCGACGAATGGAAACAGTGGTCCGATAACGGCGCCGGAATCGCAGCCCCCGTACCCGGTGCGGTGACCGGTCTCAGGCGTCTGCGCGAGGCCGGCATCACGGTGATCTTCAATACGAATCGCAACAGCGATACGGCGGCCGGGACCATCGCCGCGCTGGAGGCTGCGGGCACTGGCCCAGCCGTCCATCTCGAGACCCTGTTCCTGCGCGGTGATGACGAAATGGGCAGCCGCAAGGACGGGCGCCGCGCGCGCATTTCGCAAGACTATTGCGTGATAGCGATGGCAGGCGACAATCTTGGCGACTTTGCGGATGTGTTCAACGCTGATGAAAGCGCCATTGCCGCTCGCCGCGCCATGGTCGCCCGGGGCGAATATGCACAGTTCTGGGGCAATGGATGGTTCCTGGTGCCGAACCCCGTGTACGGGGCCTGGCAGGAAGGCAGCATCGGGGAAGTCTTCCCGACCGAACGCCGCTGGAAACCCCAGCCCGGCGATGCACCGGCCACGATGGAACCGTAATAAACGTCACTTGCACCTGCGCCCAGTCGGGATAGGATAGGTTTCAAGGGAGAACCTAAATGCCGATGAACCGCGTTTGCGAATTGACCGGAGCGGAATTCCCGCTCTTTGCCTTCAGCCATTGCCGCGACGTGGTCGCCGCAGTCAGCAAAGCCGGCGGGTTCGGGGTTTTGGGCGCAACCCGCTTCAGTCCCGACCAGCTGGAGGAGGAACTGGCCTGGATCGGCGATCATGTCGATGGCGCGCCTTATGGTGTCGACGTACTGGTGCCCGAAGTCATCGACCCGGCCGTGCGGGCGCTTGCCGACAACAAGAGCCGCGCGGCAGCGATCGATCCGGCATATCAAGGGTTCGTAAATTCCGTGCTGGGCGAATACGGCATCGCGCCCGAGGCCGAAATGCCCATCCTGCAGGAACGCATGGGTATCACACCGGAAAACGGCCTTGCCCTCATGGAGGTCGCATTCCGCCATCCCATCAAGCTCATCGCCAACGCACTCGGCATAGCGCCGCCCGCGATGATCGAAGAAGGCAAGAAGCGCGGAGTACCGGTCGCGGCACTTGTCGGCGCGAAAGAGCACGCGATCCGGCAGGCCGAAGCGGGCGTGGACATCATTGTCGCCCAAGGGACCGAAGCGGGCGGACATTGCGGCGAAGTCTCCACACTCGTCCTGATCCCCGAAGTGGTGCGCGAGTTGCAACGCCACGGGCACGACATCCCCGTTCTGGCGGCAGGCGGAATCATGACCGGTGGCCAGATGGCGGGCATGATGGCTGCGGGCGCGCAAGGAGCATGGACCGGATCGATCTGGCTCGCCACCCCGGAGGCCGAGACGTCGGAAACATTCCGCGACAAGATGGTCGCCGCGCGCAGCCGCGATACGGTACGGTCGCGCAGCCGGACCGGCAAACCTGCGCGCCAGCTGAAAACCGCATGGCACGAAGCATGGGATGCGAAAGAGGGCCCCGGAACCTTGCCTATGCCGTTAATGGGAATGGTTTCCGAACCGGCATTTGCCCGTATCGAGCGCGAAGCGGCCGCCGGCAACGAAGGCGCGCGCGAACTGGTCAGCTATTTTGTCGGGCAAGGCGTCGGCCTGGTCGAACAGGTCCGCTCCAGCCGTCAGGTCGTGATGGATTTCCGCGAAGAATTCCTCGATGCGGTCGGCGGGCTTGCAACGGCCGTCGGCATGGAGTGACTTGACCGAACCGCATACCCCGCCCAAGCCGCCTGCCATGTGGCTCGAAAAACCTCGCAACCCGAAAGCTCCGCTCGCCGGCCTCAAGGTCCTCGAACTCGCTCGCGTGCTGGCCGGTCCGTGGGCTGGCCAGATCCTTGCCGACCTTGGCGCAGACGTGATCAAGGTCGAGAGCCCGGACGGCGATGGCACGCGCAAATGGGGACCTCCGTGGGTCGAACGCGAGGACGGGACGCGCGAAGCAGCCTATTACCACGCAACCAATCGCGGGAAGCGTTCGATCGTCGCGGATTTCAAGAGCGAGGACGACCTTGAACGCGTGCGCGATCTCGCCGCGGGGGCCGATGTCGTGCTGGAGAATTTCAAGACCGGCGCACTGGCGAAGTTCGGGCTCGATTACGCCAGCCTCGCCAATGCCAATCCGGGCCTCGTCTATTGTTCGATCACCGGGTTCGGCCAGAGCGGGCCGCGCGCCAGGGAAGCGGGCTACGATTTCGTTATCCAGGCAATGAGCGGCTTCATGTCGCTGACGGGCGAACCGCAGGGCCAGCCGATGAAGATGGGCGTCTCGATTTCAGACCTTACTTGCGGTCTATACTCGGTGATCGGCATCCAGGCCGCGCTGGCGATGCGCGAACACACGGGGCGCGGGCAGCATGTCGACATGGCTTTGCTCGATTGCTCGGTCGGCCTGCTGGCGAGCCAGGCAACCCATTTCCTGACCACCGGCGAGAACCCGCCGCGCATGGGCAACGAGCATGCGCAGGTCAGCGCATACGGCGTCTTTCCCGTTGCCGATGGCGAAGTCGTGCTCGCGCCCGCGAACGACGGGCTGTTTCAGAGATTGCTCTCGCTGCTCGGGCGTGAAGATCTGCTGGGAGCGGAAAAGTTCGCGACGAACGAAAGCCGCCTCGCCAATCGTGACGAACTGGACGCAATCATCGCGGGCGAGACGCGAAAGTGGCAGATGGACGAGCTGCTCGCCGACTGCGCCGAAGATGGCATTCCGGCAGGCCGCGTCAATGCTATCGACGCGGTATTCGCAGAAGCGCAGGTGAAGGCGCGGGGCATGCGCGTCGACCTCGATGGCATTGCCGGCGTGCGCAGCCCTTTTACCTTCTCCGAAGCCGAGCTGGCGCTCGACCATCCGAGCCCGCGCAAGGGCGAGCACGGGTAGGCTTCAGGCGAACGCGGCCTTCAGGTCGGCGACCAGATCGGTTCGCTCCCACGGGAATTCATCGCCATCGGCCTGCCGGCCGAAGTGGCCGTAAGCTGCAGTCTTGCGATAGATGGGCTTGTTGAGGCCGAGGTGCGTGCGGATACCGCGCGGCGTCAGGCCGCCGAGCGAAGTGATACCGGCAATCGCGCTTTCCAGCCCTTCATCCGTGACGCACTGCGCACTGGTGCCATGCGTGTCGACATAGAGCGAGAGCGGCTTCGACACGCCGATCGCGTAACTCAGCTGAATGGTGCAGCGGCGGGCGAGGCCTGCCGCAACGATGTTCTTGGCGAGATAGCGGGTGATATAAGCGGCCGACCGATCGACCTTGGTCGGGTCCTTCCCGCTGAAAGCGCCGCCGCCATGTGGCGCTGCACCGCCATAGGTGTCGACGATGATCTTGCGACCCGTCAGACCGGCATCCCCATCGGGGCCGCCGATCTCGAAAGCGCCGGTCGGGTTGATGTGCCATTCGGTTTCGCCCGTGATCCAACCGTCTGGCAGAATTTCGCCGACAACGCCTTTCACATAGGACTTGAGCTCGGCTTCCTTCGCGCCTTCGTGATAGCCTTTCGCGTGCTGGGTCGAGACGACGACCGCTGTGCAGGCAACCGGTTTGCCGTTTTCATACCGCAGCGTGACCTGGCTCTTGGCGTCGGGTTCGAGGAAGGGCGCGGCACCGCTCTTGCGATCGCTGGCGAGCCGTTCGAGGATCTTGTGACTGTAATCGAGCGTCGCGGGCATGAGATCGGGGGTTTCGTCGCACGCAAAACCGAACATGATGCCCTGGTCGCCCGCCCCTTCGTCCTTGTTGCCGTTCGCATCGACGCCCTGTGCAATCTCGGCAGACTGGCCGTGAAGATGGTTTTCGAAGGTCAGGCTCTGCCAGTGGAACCCGGCCTGTTCGTAACCGATTTCGCGCACGGTGCGGCGTACCGCTTTCTCGATGTCTTCCTTTGCCCCCGGGGCCCAGCCGCCGTTTTCGGCCCAATCCGGATTGTTGGCGTCATACATGGGGGCGCAACGGATTTCGCCCGAAAGGATGATGCGCTGGGTCGTGGTCATGGTTTCGCAAGCGACCCGGGCTTCGGCGTCCCTGGCCAGCATCAGATCGACAATGGCATCCGAAATCTGGTCGGAGACCTTGTCAGGATGGCCTTCCGAGACACTTTCCGAAGTGAACAGGTAACTGGTGCGCATGACGTTGGAAATCCCGATATAAAGAAATCTTTATGTGTTGCGCAGGGGGTAGCCTCCCACGAAGCGCATGGCAACCAGCGAAAGGGCCACGAGCACGACACCCCAGGCGAGCGTGAGCCAATGGCCGAGCAGCGCAAATGGTGTCGGGCCCTCCGCGGGCGGCACAACTGCATCGATCCTTCCTTCGACAGCGCGCCCGATGTGCTGGCGCACCACACCGCGGGCATCGATCACGGCGCTAATCCCCGTCGTTGTCGACCGCAGCACCGGCAGGCCTTCTTCGGCTGCACGCATTCGCGCCTGCGCAAGGTGTTGCGGCGGTCCCCACGCGCCGAACCAGCCATCGTTCGACGGGTTGAAGATGTAGTCAGGTCGGTCGCTGCGATCCGCCACTTCGCCGGAAAAAACGATTTCGTAGCAAATCTGGATACCGGCTTTGCCGTAATCCCCGAGCGGCAAGGTCCGCGGTCCGGGGCCGGAGATGAAGTCGATCGACCCTGCGACTAAGCGCGTCAGGCCCATGGGTTCGAGCAAGGCGCGCATTGGCAAATATTCCCCATAGGGCACAAGATGGGCCTTGGAATACCGGGTGCCGAGCGAGCCATCGGGCGCGATCGAGGTTACGGCATTATAGGCCCCTATGGCGCGTTCCTGCCCGTCCACCACCCCGATTTCGAGGTCCACCAGACCGGTGAGCAGGAGGCTGTCATCGCCAATCACCCGACCGATCCGGGCACGCGCGAATGCAGGATCGCCGCCTGCCGTCATCTGGTTGTAGTAGCGCTGCGGGTACCCTTCACGCAGGTAATCCGGCACGCCGCTTTCGGGCCACAGGACCAGGCGATGGCTAACGGACCGCCGGGGGCCCGAAAGGCTGGCAATCGTCTGGAACTGCTCCTCGAACTTGGAAGCATCGTCGATTTCTTCCTGCTTGAGGTTAGGCTGGACCAACGTCAGCGGAAGCGTCCCTTCCTTCCCCTCGCCCGCGGGAATGTATATCAGGGCCGCGATAGCCACCAGCGATCCGGCAAGTATCGCCCAGCGCCGCATTGCGACACAGGCAGCAAGCAGCACTGCCAGCGCTGCCACCACCCCTGAGAGCGCGTAGCTTCCGAAGAACGGCAGGAGACGCGCGAAACCCGGTCCGTCCCATGGCCCCAGCAGCATCATGGAAAGCGGGCCCCAGCTGTAGCCGGTAAATACCCAGCTGCGCAGCCATTCGGCCGCTATCCAGCAGCTGCCGAAGGCGAGCGCGAACACGACGAGGCTGTGTTTGCGAGCAAGCAGCCAGGATACGCAGGTCGCCAGAGCGGGCCAGACTGCGAGGTATAGTGCCAGCAGGGGAACAGCGGCCCAACCGAATGCCGCCGGCATTTCCGCCTGGTAAGTAAAGGCAGTCGCGATCCAGTTGTTGGTAACGGTAAAGTGCGCAACGCCGAACAGCCATCCGGCCAGCAGCGCGCGCTTCCATGATGGCTGCTGCCATGCAAGCCACCCGAAGGCCCCCACTGCGGCAAGACCCAGCGGCCAGAGATGGAAAGGCTGGAACCCCAGGGCCGACAGTGCGCCAAGCAACAGCGCGGCGAACTTGGGATGCGAACGGGCCAGGCCGGGGATTTTCTCCATCGGCCTTGGCCCTTAGTCCGTATGTTCAGCCGATCAAGCGCGATCAGCCGACCGCGCTTACCTCGCTATCGTCATCCTGCTTGCGCTTGCGGCGCCGGGGTGCGGGCTTTTCGTCACCATCGGTATCATTCGCACCGATCGACGGAGGAAGGACAGCAGCGTCGATTTCGCCTTCGGTGCCCTTTGCACCTTCGTCGGTCTTCTTGGCGCGCTTGGGCGCACGGCGCTTCTTCGGTGCTTCTTCGGCTTCCTCGTCACGGCGGGTGAAGGGGTTTTCCGAAGGCTCGAAATCGCTGTCGTCGCTATCGTCGCCACGCGGCTTGCGCCCGCGCGGCTTGCGTGCACCATCGTCCTGGTCGTCACGGCGATTGCGCGGACGGCGGTTGTTGCGGCGATCGTCGCCGTCATTACCGTCATCCTCGTCATCGGACTGGTTGCTGCCGCGCTCGTCCTGGCGCTTGGCCTTGACCTCTTCCTGGCGGGCCTTGTTGTCGGCGATCACGCGGAAGTAATGGTCGGCGAACTGGAGATAGTATTCGGCCTGGACGCGGTCGCCATTGTGCTGGGCGTCCTGCGCAAGCTTCTTGTACTTGTCGAGCAGCTGCGGTGCATTGCCCCGCGCGCGATTGTCGATCCGGTTGGCCGAATTGCCGCCGCCCTGATTGCGGTTGTTGTTACGACCGCGGCGACGGTTGTTGTTACGATTGTTATTCAAGGAATACATGTCCTTCTCATGGCGCGGCGCGAACCCTCGGTCCGCCTCTTGCCGCGTAAGCCATATGCACATGCTGCACCCTCTCGCAGCATGCGTGCCCCTTTTTGTGCATGGTATGCGTAGCCGTTGGCTGCGCACCGTAACTGCAATGTCGGAGCTGGAACCGGTGGGGAGGCGTTAGCCGCGCACCACTGGCCTGTGGCC
>CATMNW010000061.1 GCA_950071875.1 uncultured Erythrobacteraceae bacterium
TTCTACCCGAAGAAGAAGCAATTACACGGTACCTGACCAAACCCGCCATTCTGGTCTTTCCGGAAGATCCTGCCGTCGGGCGCGGTTATGAACGGATCGACGCGCATTTCGCATGGGCAGGAGCGATGCTGGTGCGCGGACAGTCGGTAGAACAGCTCGCACAGCTTCCCGACGATGTCGATGCGCCATCCGCCTTGCTCCGCATTGCCCTGCAAGCGGGGGTGAAAACATACCCGCTGGAGAAGCGGCTGCTGGACGAGCATGCATGGCTCAAGGATCCGACCGCTGATGAACTGTCTGCGCGTGAACGCAGCTGGGTCGCCGGGCACGCCCAGCTTGCGCCCTTTACGGCTCCGGGTCTCGCGGTGGCCGAACGTATGGGAACGCGCCTTGCCAAGGATGCGATAGGCAGCAGTCTTCCGCGCTTTCTGGCGATCGGATCGGCGGTTGCAGCCTTGGGGGCTTTGGCCTTCGCCGCCGCGGGCTGGGTCCTGCCGGGTTTCGGCTTTGCCACTCTGGCTATGCTTTTGTTCGCAATGGAGGCGGTTGTCCGCCGCATTGCCAGCGCAGGGCAGGTGCGACCGCCGGTACCTTTGTTGGCGCAAGCGATGGCAATCCTGCTCGATCCGTTATTGTTGATGCTGATCGCCCTGGCATCGCCCGAGGATACCGGATGGCTGCGGTTGTTCGTTCCGGCAGTTTTGCTTGGTCTGCTTCACCTTGGCGAACGGTTGAGCGCGGTGCGTTGGCGCCGCTCCTATGCCGACAGGCTCACCCTTCTTGCAGTCCTGATGCCGGCCGTTTTCTTCGGCGTAACCCAGCCGGTGGTCGCAGTTCTTGCGCTGGCAGTCCTGATTACACTTTTTCTCACATCGGATGCGCGCGACTAACGCGCATTTAACCATGTCGATGCTATGCGCGAGCCATGTCATTGCCTGACGTTGCACCCCATAAGGCCGGAACCGGCGAAGAAAGCCTGAGCGACGCGCTTGCCCGCGCGAATGCAGCATTTGCGCGCGTCGGACCGATCCTGTCGCATCTGCTCGCATCGCCCGACCATTCGCTTTTCAGCGACGAGATCGTCGCCCGGATCCGGGGCATGTGCCATCACCTCGCCTGGCAGGTCCTCCGTGCGCAGGCCGAAGCGGCCGGTCAGGCCAGCAGGGAGGCTTTTGCCGATCGGCACGGCGAAGCGCTGGCGGAGCATTTCTACGAGAATACGGCCTTGCTGGCACATTGCCACGCGCTTGCCCTGGAATGGCAACTGACCGAACGCCTCGAAGCGCAATACGGTATCGATCCGGTTCTTTCGCCATTGATCCAAGAAGCGATTGCTGCGCCCGATACCGGACTGGCAAGCGCGGCAATGGCTTCGCTGACAGCGCAGGCTCGTTTCGCACAAACACAAAGGCGGATGGAGCTTCCGCTGAGCGAGCTTCCAGGTGATCTTTTTCACGGATTGCTGATGGATTGGCGGGCATATAGCGGACAATTGCGATCGGACGCCATGATCCGCGCTGAAGCCAAGCTGCGCAATGCGTTCGACGAGGGGGCAGGGCGCATATCGCTTATGTCGCGAGTGGTTGCGGGGATGGGTGCAGAAGCGGTCCGGGCACTCGACATCGATCATGCCGGGGTTGGGCTGTTCGTTTCGGCGCTAGCGTTGCGCGCGGGTCAGACACGCGTGGCCGCAGTCCTTTCGACCCATCACGATCAGGCGGCCAGACTGGCCTTGGGACTTCGCGCCAGTGGTCTGGAACCCGCACAGGTACAAGCCGTGGTTTTGCGCATCAATCCCAATGCGCTGCCACCCGTTGAAGTCGCAAACATGTCGCCCGACGAGGCAAGGCGGCATCTTTCCAGCACGACCCCTGCGGAGGCCGACTGAAAATGGCCAGCGCAGGAACCCGCTATATCGCTCATGCGAAATCCGATGCGGACGGACGTCTCATCGAGGCCGACGAGAATATCGCGCGCCTTCAATACGCTTGCGGAGGTACGATCGGGTCACACATTGCCATTCCCGAATTGCTTGCACTGGTGGACAAGGCCCATCGCTACGGCTTGCGGCTCGCTCGGCAGTTGGAAGCCATCGATGGCGACCACCGGATTACGGCTTGGGTCGAGATTTCTCCGCTCGGCGAGGACGCCGGTTGCTCTATCGATGTTGTAAGCTGGCAGGTCGAAGACCTTCCGCCCGAGAACGAAATCGACGCAGCGCGCCGCAGAGCGGAAATCAATCGACATCTGGCCGATTGCACTGCCCGTCTCGATTCTGGACAGCGTTTGTTGTCTCTCGAGACGGAGGCACCGGATTTGAACGAATTTGCCAAGGCCGTGCAGGAAAATATCGGAAAGCCATGGACCGATTTCGTGCGGCTTCCGGGCAATTCGCACCAGCAACCCCTTCATTGGCGGCTGCTCGATGGGGCAACATGCGAGATCGATGGTTCGAGCCGAAGCTGGAAGGCCCATCTTGAGCCGCTCGGGCAACCTCAACCCGGAAGCGCGGGTTTCGTCCTTTATCTGACAGCGGTCATTCCGCTTGCCCCTGAAACACAGGATGACGCGAAAGCGAATGGCGAAGGTCCGTCGTTCGGACGTGATCTCACCCCGGTATTGCGGCAGCCGATCAACCGTATCATCGCAAATGCCGAAACGATCCGCACCAAACTGGCCGGGCCATTGGCTGACGAATACAGTTCCTATGCTGCCGACATTGCTACGGCCGCGCAGCATCTGCTCGCGTTGATCGACGATCTTTCGGATCTCGAGGTCGTGGAATCCGATGATTTCGTGACCGCACCGGACCGGATCGAACTTGCCGACGTCGCCAGACGGGCGTGCGGGATTCTTGGTGTGAGGGCGCGCGAAAAGGGGATCACGCTGGTTGCGCCGCCCGATGGCGAAAGCCAGCTGGCTATCGCTGAATTCCGCCGGGTACTGCAGATCCTCCTCAATCTCGTTGGCAACGCAATTCGCTACTCGACCGACGATAGCCAGGTGTGGATCCGTCTCGACCGGATTGGAAATCGGGCATTGATCACTGTTGCTGACCAGGGGCACGGGCTCGAAGAAGCGCAGCAGGCCAAAGTGTTTGAAAAGTTCGAACGCTTGGGGCGCAGCGGTGACGGCGGCTCGGGCCTCGGTCTATATATCTCGCGCCGTATCGCACGGGCCATGGATGGGGACCTGACCGTCGAAAGCGCTCCCGGGCAAGGTGCCCGGTTCACCCTGTCGGTTCCAGCGGCCGACGATCTTCGTACCGAGCCTCGCGATCGTCCAGCCATGCCAAAAATGCGCGACGACGACTAAACCAGGTTGGCAACATCCCGAGCGGAGATGGAAGCCAAACGAAAAAGGGGCGCCCGACGGACGCCCCTTTCTATGTGTAGTGTTTCAAGCCTCAGCGCTGGCCGATCGGCACATAGTCGCGCTCGGTCGGGCCTGTGTAGAGCTGGCGCGGACGACCGATGACCTGAGCGGGGTCGGAAATCATTTCGTTCCACTGTGCAACCCAGCCGACGGTACGGGCAAGGGCGAATAGCGCGGTGAACATGGTGGTCGGGAAACCGATCGCGTTGAGGATGATGCCCGAGTAGAAGTCCACATTCGGGAAGAGCTTCTTTTCCTTGAAGTAATCGTCGCTGAGCGCGATTTCTTCGAGCTGCAGCGCGGTTTCGAAGACCGGGTCGTTGACGTTCAGCGCGTCGAATACCTCGCGCAGGGTCTTCTGCATGACCGTCGCACGCGGATCGTAATTCTTGTAAACGCGGTGACCGAAGCCCATCAGGCGGAACGGATCGTTCTTGTCCTTTGCACGCTCGATGTAGTGGGGAATGCGATCAGGCGATCCGATTTCCTGCAGCATGTTAAGCGCCGCTTCGTTGGCGCCGCCGTGCGCCGGGCCCCACAAGCAGGCGATGCCGGCAGCGATACAGGCGAACGGGTTCGCGCCAGAGGAACCGGCGAGGCGCACGGTCGAGGTCGAGGCGTTCTGTTCGTGGTCGGCATGAAGGATGAAGATGCGGTCCATCGCGCGTTCAATCGCAGGGTGGATCTCATATTCTTCCGCAGGAACGCCGAAGGTCATGCGGAGGAAGTTGCCGGTGTAGCTGAGGTCGTTCTTCGGCTGAAGGAACGGCTGACCAACAGCGTACTTATACGCCATCGCAGCGATCGTCGGCATCTTGGCGATAAGACGGTGGCTCGCGATCTTGCGCTGTTCCGGGTCCGAAATGTCGGTGCTGTCGTGGTAGAAAGCCGACAGCGCGCCGACGACACCGCACATAATTGCCATCGGGTGCGCGTCGCGGCGGAAGCCCTGATAGAACTGGCGCAGCTGGTCATGCACCATGGTGTGGCGTGTGATGGTGTAGACGAAGTCGTCGAGCTCACCCTGATCCGGCAATTCTCCGTTCAGCAGCAGGTAACTGACTTCCATGAAACTGGAATTTTCAGCCAGCTGACCGATCGGGTATCCGCGGTGAAGCAGGACGCCTTCTTCGCCGTCGATATAGGTGAGCGCACTTTCACAGCTTGCCGTGGACTTGAAGCCTGGGTCGTATGTGAACTTGCCGGTGGAACCGTAGAGCTTGCGAATATCGACCACATCCGGGCCGACGCTGCCTTGCAGCACGGGAAATTCCTGGGTCTGCTGACCCAGATCGAGGGTTGCCTGCTTATCGGCCACGCGTGTCTCCTCAGTCGTTCAGTTCGTTTCCTGCGGGCGAGGCTTGCGCGTCAATGCGCAAGAGCGACTCTTCCTTGCCCAACAGGACCAACACATCGAAAATGCCCGGGGACGTGGTTGTCCCCGTAAGCGCTGCGCGCATGGGCTGCGCGAGCTTGCCCAGGCCCAGTTCAAGGTCCTCGGCATAGGACTTCGTAGTGGCCTCCAGCGCCTCGATTGTCCAGTCATTTTGCAGGTGCAGCAATTTGGACAAACCGGCGAGCCGTTCGCGTGCCTGGTCGTCAAGCAGACCAGCCGCCTTATCGGTCAGGTCCAGCGGATGGGTTGCGAACAGAAATGCCGCACTTTCAGCAAGTTCATTGGTGGATTTTGCACGGGTTTTAAGCACTGGCATCGCTTCTGTCAGCAATGCGACATCGGCACGCGGACCGACCTTTTCTGCGACGATCCCAGCCAACCGCGCATCATCGGCCTCGCGGATGTAGTGACCATTGAGGTTTTGCAGCTTCTTGATGTCGAAGCGGGCAGGACCCTTTCCGACACCGTCGAGATCAAACAGGTCGATAGCCTCTTCCTTGGTGATCTCTTCGCGATCCCCATGGCCCCAGCCAAGGCGCAGCAGATAGTTGAACAGCGCTTCGGGCAGCACGCCCTCTTCGTCCCGATAACCTTCGACACCGACAGCACCGTGGCGCTTCGACATTTTCGCACCGTCATTGCCGTGGATCAGTGGCACATGAGCATAGATGGGATCGGGCCAATCGCCCTCTATAGCGTTCATCGCGCGGATGATCGGCAATTGGCGAAAGGCATTGTTGAGGTGATCATCGCCGCGAATGATGTGGGTTACGCCCATGTCATGATCGTCGACCACGACCGCGAGCATGTAAGTGGGCGTGCCATCAGCGCGAAGCAGGACGTAATCGTCAATTTCGCCGTTCTTCACCGTGACGCTGCCCTGAACAGCGTCAGCAATGGTATTTTCGCCTTCGGTCGGTACTTTCAGGCGAATGACGAAAGGCGCGCCGTCAGGTGCTTCGGCGGGGTCGCGATCGCGCCAGCGCCTGTCATAGCGCATCGGCTGTTTGTTCGCGCGCTGCTCGGCACGCATTTCTTCCAGTTCCTCGGGCGTGGCGAAGCACTTGTAAGCGTGCCCCGCTTCAAGAAGCTTGTGCGCGACTTCAGCGTGGCGCTCCGCCCGGTCGGACTGGAAAATGGGCGGCTCGTCGAAGTCCAGGCCAAGCCAGTCGAGACCCTCAATGATCTTGTCGATTGCATCCTGGGTGCTGCGCTTCTTATCCGTATCCTCGATCCGGAGCAGGGCGCGGCCACCGTGATGCCGGGCGAAAAGCCAGTTGAACAATGCCGTCCGCGCGCCGCCGATATGCAAATAGCCGGTGGGCGAAGGCGCGAAGCGGGTGACGACCTCACCGGTCTTGCTGCCACTATCGCTTGCCATTGTCCCTAGTTTCCTTTCAAACACTTGCATGGCGACGCGAGGGACGCCTTCAATTCCGATGGGGGGAACGGGCGAGGGGGCCCGCGAAACCGTGCCGCGCCCTTGGCGCATGCGCGGCATCTTGTCCAGTTTTGCTACCGGCACGGATCGCTTCCTCGAACACGCTCGGTTCGATCGCGGACCATGGCTGGTGGTGGCCTTCGCCAGCGGCATCGGTCTGTGGTTCTTTCTTGCTGCGAAGTGGCAATGGACAGCGCTTATCGCCATCGCATTGGCGGTTGCGGTTCTTGGCTACCTGTTCTGGCAGGCAAAGGAACGCCGCGCCTACATTATGGTCGCTGTCGTATCCGTTGCACTCGCACTCGCCCTGGGTGTGGCCCTTGTCTGGGCGCGATCAGCGATGATCGGCGCCGAGCCCATAGATTACCCGCGCTTCGAACAGGTCGATGGCAGGATTCTTCAGCGCGAAGAACAGCCCGCGGACGACCGGGTGAGGCTGGTTTTGGCAGCACGCGACGCTGAAACAGGGCGCGCGGTAGCCTATCGATTGAACCTGCCAACGAACCTGGATCGGGCGGAATTTCGCGAGGGCGCGAGAATACGGCTTTCCGCGCGACTGATGCCGCCGTCGCCGCCTATCGTGCCTGGAGCGTATAATTTCGCCCGTCGTGCGTGGTTCGATGGCCTTTCGGCAACCGGTTCGGTTGTCGGGAATGTCGAACTTGTCGAACCGCCGCCGCCGGCCGCGTTGACGCTGGCTTCGGTGCAGCGCCGGCTTTCCGCCCATGTACGGAACAACCTCGGTGGAACGGCGGGCGCGATTGCAGCTACTCTGGCAAGCGGTGATCGCGGCGCGATACCCGAAGTCGACGAGGAAGCCATGCGCGATGCGGGGTTGACCCACCTCCTTTCGATCAGCGGCCTCCATGTGAGCGCGATAATCGCCGCTACCTATTTGGTCATCATCAAGGGATTGGCATTGTGGCCATGGCTGACCCTGCGCGTGCGACTGCCGCTAATTGCAGCAGGAGGCGCCGCACTTGCCGGTATAGGCTACACGTTGCTTACAGGTGCGGAGGTGCCCACTGTGCGAAGTTGCATCGGAGCTCTGCTGGTTCTGATTGCTCTTGCCGTGGGGCGCGAGCCTTTATCGCTCCGGATGGTAGCGATAGCAGCTGGTGTCGTACTCGCTCTCTGGCCTGAGTCTCTCATCGGACCGAGTTTCCAGATGAGCTTTGCCGCCGTGATTGCGATAGTTTCACTCCATAACGTCGAGGCTATCCGGAATTACCTTGCGCCCCGGGAACAGCACTGGGTGCGCAAGGCGTTCCGCCGCGCAGCAATGCTGTTCCTGACCGGACTGGTGATCGAACTGGCACTGATGCCTATCGTTCTGTTTCATTTCCATCGCGCCGGCGTTTACGGCGCGGCGGCAAACCTTATCGCCATCCCGCTGGTCACATTTGTTTCCATGCCTTTGGTGGCGCTGGCATTGGCACTCGACCTCGTCGGCGCGGGGTCGCCGGCCTGGTGGCTGGTCGGTCACTCGCTCGATCTGCTGATCGGTATTGCCCATTTCTTTTCTGATATGCCGGGCTCGGTCAAACTTGCGCCACGCATCGGAATGGGGCCGATGCTCCTGTATATCGCTGGCGCCTTGTGGCTTGCCTTGTGGCAAGGACGGTACCGGATCTGGGGGGTGGTGCCCGTATTGATCGCCGCGTTGCTGATGGTCTTTGCGCCCGTGCCAGACATTCTGGTGACGCGGGACGGAAGAGATATCGGTATCGCCAACGAGGTCGACCGATTGCTGGTACTTCGTGCGAGTGAGGGGGGATATGCGCAGGATAACCTGCTGGAACTTTCCGGTAGTCCAGCGCAGCCGATCTTGCTTGCCGACTGGAAAGGAAGCCGGTGCAGCGATCAGTTCTGTTCGGTTACGATCCGACGAGCCGGAACAGATTGGTCCGTCCTGGTCGCACGCAACCGAGATCTCGTGGAAGAGCGCGCCTTGGCCGCCGCGTGCAGGAGGGCGGATATCGTTATCGCTGACCGTTTCCTGCCCAGAAGTTGCCGGCCGCGTTGGCTGAAGGCCGACCGCCGCAATCTCGAGCGTGAAGGCGGAATTGCAATTTATCTCAAGAAAGAAATCGCAAAAACGGTCGCAGAAGACCATGGAGAACACGGTTGGTGGCGCGCATCGGCAAGATAAATGCTCGCCTCCAAACCGTCAGTGATAGCGACGTAGCAACCCCGCGAGCTTCCCCTGCACCTTGACGCGATTCGGTTCGTAGACCTGCGGTTCATATGCGCCATTGGCCGGGTCCAACCTTACCTGGCCAGCAGAGCGCCGCAGGTACTTGAGCGTGGCTTCTTCATTGTCGACCAGCGCGACGACAATTTCGCCGTCGCGTGCGCTATCGGTTCGTCTGACGAGCGCAAAGTCACCGTCAAATATTCCGGCCTCGATCATTGAGTCACCGGAAACTTCGAGTGCGTAGTGTTCACCCGGCCCGAGAAGAGCGGCAGGTACCGGCATCGACGATTGACCTTCGATAGCTTCGATCGGTGCGCCGGCGGCGATGCGTCCGTGCAGTGGAACGTCGATAATGTCGTTTGCAGGCTCGGGAGCGGCGGTCTTGGTCGTGACCACAGCCTCGACAGCATCATTCGCCGGTGAGGGCGAAGAGGACCCCATCACGGAATCTTCGGGCAGTTTGACCACTTCGAGAGCACGGGCGCGATTGGGCAGCCGACGGATGAAACCCCGTTCTTCCAAGGCCGAAATCAGCCGGTGGACACCAGACTTGCTCTTCAGGTCGAGCGCTTCCTTCATTTCTTCGAAGCTCGGGGAAATGCCGGTTTCCCCGAGACGCTGCTGGATAAAGCGGATCAATTCGTGCTGCTTGGCGGTCAGCATGGTGCGGACTCCCGTATCGACTGTCCACAAAACCGTGAACGAATGCGGAACAATTAAGCAACCAAATTTTGCAAGTCAAGCAATACAGCCGTTTTCGCGCCGTTTCGAACGGAACATCTAATTTCGATGTTTCGATCTATCCGCGAAGGAGAGTGCGCGTTGCCTTCTCGACATCGGACTGCCGCATTAGGCTCTCTCCCACCAGAAAGCTTTTCACGCCGGACATGGCCAGACGATCGCAATCCCCACGGCTCGCGATACCGCTTTCACCAACGAGAAGCGCACCATCGGGAGCCATCGCTGCGAGCGCCTCCGTTGTCGCGAGATCTGTTTTGAAAGTACGCAAATCGCGATTGTTAATCCCGATGAGGCGAGACTTCAGCAGGGAGGCGCGATCCATCTCCGCTGCATCATGCACTTCGACGAGTACGTCCATACCCAATTCCTGGGCGGCGGATTCGATTTCTACCATCAAGGTGTCGTCGAGAGCTGCCACGATGATCAGTATCGCGTCCGCACCGATCGCCCGAGATTCCAGTACCTGCCAAGTGTCGATCATGAAGTCTTTTCGTAACACCGGCAGGCTGCAAGCTTGACGCGCCGCCACGAGGTAGTCCTCATGACCCTGGAAGTAAGGAGCATCGGTCAGTACGGATAGGCAGGCGGCACCCCCGGCAGCATAGTCGCGTGCGTGCTGCTTTGGTTGGAAATCGTTCCTGATCAACCCTTTCGAAGGCGATGCTTTCTTGATTTCTGCGATCAGTCCGTAGCCGGTTGTCTGCGCTTTCTGAAGCGCATCGCCAAAACCTCGCGGCGCGGTTTGTTCACGCGCTGCTGCGCCTA
>CATMNW010000062.1 GCA_950071875.1 uncultured Erythrobacteraceae bacterium
CGATGCTGCGGGAGACTTACGCGGGGCGCCCGATATGCGGCGGCTGAAGGGATACGATCTCGAACGATCCTACCGCACCAGCGCGCCGGTCCTGTCATTCGTGGACGACGCGCTGGCTGAGATCGGGCATACCGGGCTCGGACTCGAGAGTTCCGACGGACAACATATCGGCAGCGACGGGCCGGGGCAGGTGGTCTTGTGGAACACCGTCACGGCCGGGACGGACGACGAAGATGGCGAGGAACAGGCTGGCTGGCTGGCGCGGCATGACCGGCTGATGGCCGACAAGATCGCCCGGCAGGTGCGGCGCTGGATGGACGAGGGCTATCCGCTCGCCAAGGGGCAGGCGCGCAATGCGCGGCCCGGCGATGTGATGGTGCTGGTGCGGAAACGGCGCGAGCTTGCCTCGTTGATCGTCTCGCGCCTCTATCGCCATGGCGTACCGGTGGCGGGGGTCGACCGGTTGCGGCTCGGCAATCCGCTGGCGGTGAAGGATCTGATGGCCGCACTGCGCTTTGCCGCCCAGCCGCTAGACGATCTCACGCTTGCGAGCCTGCTGGTGTCGCCGCTCATCGGGTGGAGCCAGGATGATCTGCTCACCCACGGCTATCGCCCCAAGGGCCAGCGCCTGTGGGAACATCTGCGCGAGAGCGAAGATCCCTTCGTTAAGCACACCGTCGCGACCTTGCGCGAAATCCTGCGGCGCGCGGATTACGACAGCCCGCAGCAATTGCTCCACTGGATCCTGATCGGCCCGATGGACGGGCGGCGCAATCTGGTCGCACGCCTCGGACGCGAAGCGAACGACCCGATCGACGAATTGCTCAATTCCGCAAACGCCTATGCCAGTGCCCATGTGGCGAGCCTGCAGGGCTTCATCCGCTGGTTCGATGCGGGCGACGGCGAATTGAAGCGCGAGGCGGGCGAGGGCGGGGACCAGGTCCGCGTGATGACCGTCCACGGCTCGAAGGGGCTGGAGGCTCCCATCGTGATCCTGGCAGATGCCGCGATCCGTCCCGACGGCGCGGGCGATCTCGTGCTGCGCGAGGAATTGCCGGGCAGCGACACGCCACGAGAAGTGCCTCTGCCGGGGCTGGGCAAGGACGAGAAAGTCGGACCCGTTGCGCGTGCTGACGAAACCGAAGCAGCCAAGGCGATGCAGGAGCACTGGCGGCTGCTCTATGTCGCGCTGACGCGTGCACAGGAAGCGCTCTTCGTTACCGGCTCGCTCGGTCCGCGCGATGCGAAGAACGGGCCGCATGAGGACAGTTGGTACGCCCGCCTCAGGCCGCTGTTCGCCGAGGACGAGGGGCTGGCCGACGATATCTGGGGTGCGCGCTGGGAAATCGGCGAACGGGCGCCTTCCGTGCCGGCTCCGGGCGATCCTGCTCCGGTTTCGCAAGCCGAGCTTCCTGTTTGGGCCACAACGGCCATCGGTCCCGAGCCACGCCCGCCGCGCCCGCTGGCGCCATCGGGGCTGGGCGAGGTCGAGGGCAGCGACCCGCCGCTTCCGCCCGGGCAAGCAAGCGAAGCTGCAAGGCGTGGTACGCTGATACACGCGCTGCTCGAACGCATGCCGCAGGTCGCGCCGGAAGAACGGTCCCAACGCGCGCAAGCCTGGCTGGCTCGGCAGGCACCTGACCTCGGCGAGCGGGAGCGCGAGGAAATGCTGGCCCGGGCCACCGCGGTTCTCGATGGCTCCGGTTTCGCCGATGTCTTCGGCCCCGATGCACTCGCCGAGGTGCCACTCGCGGCCACGGTAGAAGGGCAGGTCGTCATGGGCACGGCCGACCGGCTGCTGGTGACGCCCGGCAAGGTGACCGTGGTCGATTTCAAGACCGCGCGCCGCCCTCCGCAATCGCTCGATGCCATTCCCGACAGCACGATGAAGCAGATGGCCGCTTATGTCGCGGCGCTGGAAATCATCTATCCGGGGCGCATCATCGAGGCAGCGGTTCTCTATACCCAGACACCGCAGCTCTTCGCCTTGCCGGGCGCGCGGCTCGCTGCCTACAAGAGTGCGTTTGCGGCTCCGCAGGAAAGTTTTGCCCTGCCGCCCGTTGAGTAATCGCCAGCGCCGCCCACATCGGCGGCAACACGAATGTTTCCAGGAGATACCCCATGGCCACCACTGCCGTCACCGACGCCAGCTTCAAATCCGAAGTCCTCGAAGCCGACAAGCCCGTGCTGGTCGATTTCTGGGCCGACTGGTGCGGTCCGTGCAAGATGATTGCGCCCGCGCTCGAGGAACTGAGCGACGAGCTTGGCGACAAGGTCACGATCGCCAAGATGGATATCATGGAGAACCCGGATGTTCCCGGCTCCATGGGCGTCCAGTCGATCCCGTACCTGGTGCTGTTCAAGAACGGCGAACCGGCTGCACACATGCGCGGCGCGGCTCCGAAAGGCCAGCTCAAGCAGTGGCTTGAGGGCGAACTTTAATCCAGTTTCGCATATAGATCGGCAAGCTCGTCCCACAGGGCCGAGCTTGCCGCACCCAGCAGGCCCGGCCGGTCCCATTCGTTTACGCGATAGGGGGACCCGTCGGGCCTTGCCGCTTTTCCGCCCGCTTCATTGAGCCACAACACACCGGCCGCGTGGTCCCACGCAAGCGTACGTTCGAAGATCGAGACGTCGTTGGCGCCCAGAGCGAGGCGCGGATATTGTTCGGCTGCGCAGTAAGGGATGTCGACCAGTTCGTACTCGGGCGAGATATGCCGTTTGGTTGCTTCCCGCCGCTCTTCCTGCATGAAGACGAGCGAGATCGCGGCGACCGGCGGTGTCTGGCCGGTCGGGCGGGCGGTGACCGCCTCGCCATCGATCATCGCGCCTTTGCCGCGATGCGCGGTGCAGAACCGGCCTGACAAGCAATCGTAGATCCAGCCGGACTGCGCCTCGCCGGCATCGGCGCGGGCGATGATGATGCCGAAAGGCGGCTTTCCGCTGGCGAAATTGCGCGTTCCGTCAATCGGATCGATGATCCAGCAAGGCTGGTCGAGCCGTTCCAGGATCGAAGGGTCGGCATGCGCGGCTTCTTCGCCAACGATGGCAAGCGAGCCGTCGATTGCGGCAAGACCATCGCGCAGCAGCTCTTCGCTTTCCTTGTCGGCAATGGTGACGGGATCGTTGCCGCCCTTGTCCTCGATATCGCCCGCTGCAAGGTTGCGATAACGCGGCAGGATCGCGGCTTCCGTCACGCGCCTCATCAGCGCGCGCAATTCCGCGTCGAGAGCGCTCACGAACGATAGTCCGCGTTGATCGAAATGTAGCCGTGGGTGAGGTCGCAGGTCCATACGGTCGCAGCCCCGCTGCCGATGCCCAGATCGACATCGATGCGGATATCCTGCCCTTCGAGGTGCTTCGCCACCGGGGTTTCGTCATAGTCGGCGAGCGGTTGGCCGTCTCTTGCTGCCCAGGTTCCTCCGAAGCCGATCGAAAGCCTGTCTCGGTCGGCCGGTTCGCCCGCCTTTCCAACCGCCATGACCACGCGGCCCCAGTTGGCGTCTCCGCCCGCAATAGCGGTTTTCACCAGCGGCGAATTCGCAATCGCAAGCCCTACATGGCGGGCACTGTCGTCGCTGTCGGCGCCTGTTACCGCGATTTCTATGAATTTCTGCGCGCCTTCACCGTCGCGCACGACGAGATGGGCGAGTGTTCGGCAAACCTCCAGCAGCGCTGCGTAAAATGCATCTGCGCCAGCGTCGTCATAGGAGGACAGCGGGGAATTGCCTGCTGCGCCAGTTGCAAAGAGAAGCACGGTGTCGCTGGTAGAGGTGTCTCCATCGACGGTGATGCAGGAAAAGCTTGCGGCATTCGCTTTGGAAAGCATTTCCTGCAGGAAGGCAGGCTCAACCGCGGCATCGCTGAACACATAGCCCAGCATGGTAGCCATATCCGGGGCGATCATTCCGCTGCCCTTGATAAACCCTGCCAGTTCGACGCGGGTTTCGCCCAGCATCGCCGAAGCACCGGCACCCTTGGTAAAGGTGTCGGTCGTGCCAATTGCAGAGGCCGCTTCTTCCCAACTGCATGGTTCCGCCAGCAGCGCAGCCTCGATACCGGCTTTCGCCTTGTCCTTTGGTAGCGGCACACCGATCACGCCGGTCGAGGAAACGAGCACTTCGCTCGGCTCGCAATCCAGCGCGTTCGCTACCTGGGCCATGATCGCCTCGACCGCTTCGCGCCCCCGGTGACCGGTGAAGGCGTTCGAATTGCCGGCGTTGACGATAAGTGCCCGTGCCAGCCCGAGTTTTACCTGCTCCCGACCGAGTTCGACTTCGCTCGATGCGCAAGCGCTCTTGGTGAAGACGCCCGCTACGGCCGTGCCTTCGACCAGTTCGACAAAGGTCAGGTCGCAGCGGTCCCATGTCTTGTAATGCGCCTTCGCCACACGCAACGTTGCGCCGTCGATAGCGGGCAAGTCGGGGAACGGGCGGGCGAGTGGGGAGCGGTCGAGATCCATGACCGGTCCCGATACGCGCAAGGTCGGGCGGGGTAAACGCCCAAGCAGGGTGGACGCGCACTGCTTCGCATCCTATCTGACGCAGGCAATGCTTCGTCGCATGATCACCCTGTTGGCCCTTCTCACCGGCCTTGCTGCCGCTGGGACGCCTGCGCATGCAGTGGTTTATGGTGCGGTTTCGGGCGTTGAAGTTGCTGCCGATGCAGAGAAAGCCGGCCAGCACGAGGCTTGTGAAAGCCGTTTCAGGCATCGTGAACTGCTTGCCAGCCCAGGCCTGGCAAAGCCTTTCACCTGCGCGCAGGTCGTTGGAATACAGGTCCCGACCGTGCGGATGGGCACCGACCGCGCGTACGAATAGCGCGCGTATTCCCTGACAGCACAAGTATTTCCGCCCGGCACCCCATACGTGCACGGGCGTTCCCAAACAGAATTCATTCCAGGAAGGCTCGAAGGCCCCGCACATGCTCAATTCCGTCATGAAGGCCGTATTCGGCTCATCCAACGATCGTTACGTCAAATCGCTCGGCAAGATCGTCGACAAGATCAACGCGCTGGAACCTCAACTGCAGGCTCTGACCGACGAGGAACTCTCAGCACAAACCGACAAGTTCCGCGCCCAGCTTGCCGATGGCAAGACGCTGGACGATATTCTTCCCGAAGCCTTCGCCACCGTGCGCGAAGCTTCGGTCCGTGTCCTCGGCATGCGGCACTTCGACGTCCAGATGGTCGGCGGCATCGTCCTCCACCGCGGTGAAATCTCCGAAATGCGAACGGGTGAGGGCAAGACACTTGTCGCAACGCTCGCGACTTACCTCAACGCGATCGAGGGCAAGGGCGTTCACGTGGTTACCGTCAACGACTATCTTGCCGCGCGCGACGCGGAATGGATGGGCCGTTTGCACAGGTTCCTGGGGCTCACCATCGGCGTGATTGTGCCGAACCTGCCCGAACAGGCCCGCCGTGAAGCCTATAATGCGGACATCACCTATTCGACCAATAACGAACTCGGTTTCGATTACCTCCGGGACAACATGAAGCACGAGCGCGGCCAGATGGTCCAGCGCCCCTTCAACTTTGCCGTGGTCGACGAAGTCGACTCCATCCTGATCGATGAAGCGCGCACGCCGCTGATCATTTCCGGCCCGACGGAAGACAAGTCCGACCTGTACATCTCGATCGACGAGGTCGTTAAGACATTCCCGGACGACTGGTACGAAAAGGATGAAAAACAGCGCAGCATCCAGCTTACCGAGGAAGGCACCGAGGAAGTCGAGAAGCTGCTCATCGAGAAAGGCATTCTCGAGACCGAAAACCTCTACGACGTGGAAAATACGCAGGTCGTCCATCACCTCGACCAGGCGCTTCGCGCGGTGCATATGTTCAAGAAGGACACCGATTACATCGTCAAGGACGACAAGGTCGTCATCATCGACGAGTTTACCGGGCGCATGATGGATGGGCGCCGCTGGTCGAACGGACTGCACCAGGCTGTTGAAGCCAAGGAAGGCGTAAAGATCGAGCCGGAAAACCAGACGCTCGCATCGATCACCTTCCAGAACTATTTCCGCATGTATCCCAAGCTTTCGGGCATGACCGGTACTGCCGCGACCGAAGCGGCGGAATTCTGGGACATCTACAAGATGAACGTGGTCGAAATCCCGACGAACGTTCCGGTGGCCCGCATCGACGAGGACGACGAGTTCTACAAGAACACCCAGGACAAGTTCAAAGCCATCGCCAAGGCGATCGCCGAGAAGAACGCGATCGGTCAGCCGGTGCTGGTCGGCACGGTGACGATCGAAAAATCGGAAATGCTCAGCGAATTTCTCACGCAGGAGGGTGTGAAGCACGAAGTGCTCAACGCCCGCCAGCATGAGCGCGAAGCCCATATCGTGGCACAGGCGGGCCGCATCGGTGCGGTCACCATTGCGACCAACATGGCCGGTCGTGGTACGGACATCCAGCTTGGCGGGAACGTCGATTTCCGCATTGACGACGAACTCGCCGAAATGGAAGACGGCGCCAAGAAGGATCTCGAGATCGAGCGCATCAAGGCCGAGGTTGCTGCCGAACGCCAGAAGGTTCTCGAAGCGGGTGGCCTGTTCGTTCTGGGCACCGAACGCCACGAAAGCCGCCGCATCGACAACCAGCTACGCGGCCGTTCGGGCCGCCAGGGCGATCCCGGCCTGTCGCGCTTCTACCTCTGCCTGGAAGATGATCTGCTGCGCATCTTCGGCCCGGATACCCTGTTCGCCAAGATGATGAACTCGAACCTCGAAGATGGCGAGGCGATCGGTTCGAAATGGCTGTCGAAGGCCATCGAAACCGCCCAGAAGAAGGTCGAGGCCCGCAGGTCGTCCAATACGACGACGTGATGAACGACCAGCGCAAGGTCATCTACGAACAGCGCGCAGAAATCATGGACAGCGAGACGGTCGATGATGTCGTCGTCGATATGCGCAATGATGCAATAAATACACTGGTAGCAGAAGCCTGCCCCCCCGGTTCATATCCCGAGCAGTGGGACATCGAAGGCCTCAAGGAACGGGTCAACGAGGTACTGACTTTCGATGCACCGATAGACGAATGGGTCGAGGAAGACCAGGTCGAACCGGAGATCATCGAAGAGCGTCTGGCTGAAGAAGCTGCCCGCATCATGGACAACAAGATCGCCGCAGCCGACCCGCAGATCTGGCGGCGCATCGAGAAGAGCGTCCTGCTGCAGGAACTGGACGGGCAATGGAAGGATCACCTAGCAACGCTCGATGCATTGAGGCAGGTGGTCGGACTGCGCGCCCATGCGCAGAAGCAGCCCCTGAACGAGTATAAGCAGGAAGCTTTCAGCCTGTTCGAAAGCATGCTCGACAAGCTGCGCGAGACGGTGACGAACAAGCTCATTCGTCTCGAACTTGTCGATCCGGCGCCCATGCCGCAGGTCGATCTCCCCGAACTGCCGGATTTTCTCACCGGGCATATCGACCCGTTGACCGGTCTGGACAATTCCGATGACAACGACGGTTCACGCGGACGCGAGGCGTTGTTTGGTGCGTTGGCCGGCAGCACACAAGCCGCGGCCGGGCCCGGTGGGTCTGCTAGCGAAAATCCCTATGCCGGGATGGAAATAAGCCGCAATGCGCCTTGCCCTTGCGGCTCTGGCAACAAGTACAAGCACTGCCACGGTGCGATAAGCGCGAGCGCCTGATCGGTAGGGTCTGCTCCGCCGCTAGGTGCGGCGGCGGGGCTCCCTCACCATTGGCTGCAATGGCGGGCTCTCTGGCTCGGGATGAATTGCTTCGCCGAAATTCACAAAGCCGCAATTGCTGTAGAACCCCGAGTTCTCGGGGTTGGAGTTTTCCAGATAGGCGCGCGTATTTTCGCGATCACAGGCTTCAAGCACGGGTTGGATCAGTTTGCGGCCCAATCCTGTGCCCCGCGCTGAAGGCCGCACTCCGATACTGAAGAGATATGCATGGGGGAAGTTGAGATGATGTTGGGCCATCGCTTCTCCGGTCCGCACGCCGCGCCTGATTGCTGCCGGCCCTGACGCTATCAGTGTCCGGAGCGCAAATGACCAATAGTCCGAACGGCTGAGGCTGCTGTCACCACCCGGCAGCATCCACATGCAAGCGCCTTCATCGCCATGCGTGTAGCAATACCCTCTGCGTGAGTAGATGCGTCGGGCTTGTAGATGGAACAGCTGCCGGATGCCGGAGTAATTGCCGAATAGCCATCTGTTGAACGGGTCATCGCGAAAGGCATCGGCGGTAATTTCACCGAGTACAGTATGCTCGCGCGGACCGGCTCTGACCAACCCCTGACCAAGTGTTATGTCCTGTTCGTTCAAGTCTGCCACCCTTTTGACTGCGGCGACGCTAGTTACCAAGCGGAACTCGGTCTAGGCAGCGGTAATGATCGTGCTCGTCATCGCATTTTTCATCACCGCCGTACTCTACGCCAGCGTCGGCTTCGGTGGTGGGTCGACTTATACGGCCTTGCTGGCGCTGGCCGAAGTCGATTACCGGATTTTCCCGCTGGTTGCACTCGCATGCAATATCGTGGTGGTCGCAGGAAGCACGATTAGGTTTGCTCGCGCCCGTATCACGCCATGGAAGAACGCGCTGATCCTCACCGGACTTGCTGCGCCAGCCGCCTTTGCGGGCGGGTTTACCCCCATCGAAGAGGGCGCGTTTCTTACCATCCTCGGAGCCAGCCTGGTTTTAACGGCCATGTCGCTCGTCTTGCCAGTCAGTGAAAAGGCTGTCGGGAAACCAATCGGGGCAGCGCGCTTCGTTCCATTATTGGCCATGCCGCTGGGTTACCTGGCCGGGCTAGTCGGCATTGGGGGAGGGATTTTTCTCGCGCCTTTTCTTCACCTGACTCGCTGGAACGGTGCACGCGAAATCGCATCGACGACGAGCTTCTTCATCCTCGTCAATTCCGTGTCCGGACTGGCAGGTCAGCTGGTGAAGGGAGGGGACAGACTGAGCATGGCAATCGATGTTGGTTTGCCCTTGCTGGTCACCGTCGCAATCGGCGGACAGTTGGGCAGCCTGCTTGCCCTCAAATACCTGCCAACGCGCTGGATCCGGTTGGGCACTGCGGCGCTCACCGCCTGGGTGGGCTTGCGCCTGCTTTTCGAGCTGTAGAAAAAGTGGCTCCCCGAGTTGGATTCGAACCAACGACCAAGTGATTAACAGTCACCTACTCTACCGCTGAGCTATCGGGGAGCAGCCCGCTGGGCAGGGGTGCGCCTATATGGGGGCGCTTTGGGTTTGGCAAGCAGGCAAATCGGAAAAAATACGGCAGGCCACTCACGAGGCGGTTTTCATACTACGAACTGTTCGGCAACGATCCGTTCATCCAGCGCGTGGCCCGGATCGAACAACAAGGTCAGTTCGCTGTCGCGCGCTATTTCGAGGTCTACCTGAGACACATGGCGAAGCTCACGCTGATCGGCGACAACCGAAACAGGGCGCTTTTCCCGTTCAAGAACGCGAAGCCCAACTCGGCTGCGATCCGGCAGAATTGCACCATGCCACCGGCGCGGTCGGAAGGGGCTGATCGGGGTCAGGGCCAGCAGGTTCGAATCCAGCGGCAGGATCGGTCCGTCCGCGGAAAGGTTGTAGGCCGTCGAACCTGCAGGCGTTGCGAGCAAGACCCCGTCGCACACCAGTTCCGGAATGCGGATCTTGTCATCGACCATGACTTCCAGCTTGGCAGTCTGGCGCGTTTCACGGAGCAAGCTGACCTCATTGATGGCGCAGAATGTATGCCTCTCGCCATTCTGCGTTTGCGCCTGCATGCGAAGCGGGAGAATACGGTGGGGTTTGGCTTTTGCGATCCGTTTGAGCAAGGTTTCGGGATTCCGGTTTCGGTTCATCAGAAAACCGACTGTCCCGAGATTGAGGCCG
>CATMNW010000063.1 GCA_950071875.1 uncultured Erythrobacteraceae bacterium
CCGTCGGCTCGCGTGATCGGTGTCGATGTCAGCGAAGACTTGCTGGTAGTAGCCCGCAAGCGCGGAAGCGCACTCGGCAACCTGCGGTTCGAACTGGGCGATGCAGCGCAGTGGATGGCGGGCGAAGGCGAGCGGCCCGACCTCCTGGTGTCACGCCATGGTGTCATGTTCTTCGACAATCCGGTGATCGCCTTTGCCAATGTCCGCATGCAGGCCGCACCCGGCGCGCGGCTCGTTTTTTCCTGCTTCCGCGAGCGCAGGGAAAACGGATGGGTGCGCGAACTTGCTTCCGTCCTACCGCAAAAGGAAGCGCCCGCAACCGATCCCGATGCTCCCGGGCCTTTTGCCTTCGGGCGCAAGGACCGCGTCGGGACTATCCTTGCAGATGCCGGTTTCCGGGACATCGCCTTCGAAGCGATCGACTATGCCATGCTGGCGGGCGAGGGAGCGGATGCCGTGGAAGATGCGCTGTCCTACTTTCTCCACATCGGCCCTGCTGCCCGTGCAATGGCTGCGATCGAGGGTGAAAAGCGCACTGCGGCGCTCGACACGCTCAGGAAAATGCTTGGGCGGCATCACGCCAACGGGCGCGTCGCGCTTCCTTCCGCGTGCTGGATCGTCACTGCCCGCACACCCGGCTGATCGCTGCTTTCGCACAGTCTGGCCGCTCATTCGCGCTTGTCGCGTGGGCATCGATTGCCTAACTGCGCCGCATGACTTCGACCAACGACATCCGCCGCAGCTTCCTCGATTATTTCGCATCCAAGGATCACGCGGAAGTTGCCAGCGCGCCGCTCGTTCCCTTCAGCGATCCTACGCTGATGTTCGTGAATGCCGGCATGGTGCCGTTCAAGAACGCATTCACCGGTCTCGAAACGCCGCCCGCACCGCGTGCCACGAGCTCGCAGAAGTGCGTTCGCGCTGGTGGCAAGCACAACGATCTCGACAATGTCGGCTACACCGCGCGGCACCACACGTTCTTCGAAATGCTCGGCAACTTTTCGTTCGGCGACTATTTCAAGGAACAGGCGATCGACAACGCTTGGACCCTGCTGACCAAGGAATGGGGCCTGGACGAGGATCGCCTGCTGGTGACCGTCTACCATACCGACGATGAAGCTTTCGACCTGTGGAAGAAACGCACAGGCTTCGCGGATGAGCGCATCATCCGCATCCCGACCAAGGACAATTTCTGGGCCATGGGATCGGACGGGCCGTGCGGGCCGTGCTCGGAAATCTTCTACGATCACGGCGATCACATTTGGGGTGGCCCTCCGGGTAGCCCGGAAGAGGACGGCGACCGGTTCGTCGAAATCTGGAACCTGGTGTTCATGCAGTTCACGCAGGAAGCTGACGAGATCGTCGGCGACCTGCCCAAGCCCAGTATCGATACCGGCATGGGTATCGAACGTGTCGCCGCAGTGATGCAGGGTGTGCACGACAATTACGACACCGACACGTTCAGGCATCTTATCGCTGCGAGCGAAAGCCTCACCGGCGTGAAGGCCGAAGGCGAGCGTACCGCCAGCCACCGTGTCATTGCCGACCATCTGCGCTCCACTAGCTTCCTGATGGCCGATGGCGTTCTGCCGTCGAACGAAGGCCGCGGCTATGTCCTGCGCCGCATCATGCGCCGCGCGATGCGGCATGCGCACCTGCTGGGTGCGAGCGAGCCGTTGATGCATCGCTTGGTTCCCGCGTTGGTGACCGAAATGGGCGCTGCGTACCCTGAACTCGTACGCGGGCAGGCGTTGATCCAGGAAGTGCTCGAGCGGGAAGAAACCCAGTTCCGCCGTACCCTCGACAAGGGTCTCAAGCTTCTCGACGATGCGACCGGCGAGATGAGCGAAGGCGGAACGCTGGACGGGGAAACCGCCTTCAAGCTCTACGACACCTATGGATTTCCTTACGATCTTACCGAGGATGCCCTGCGCAGTCGCGGGATCGGGGTGGACAGGGACGGTTTCGACGCTGCGATGGAGCAGCAGAAAGCCGCTGCCCGCGCCGCATGGAAGGGCTCGGGCCAGGCTGCCAATGAAGAGGTGTGGTTCGATATCGCCGAGCGCGAAGGCTCGACCGAGTTCACGGGCTATTCCTCGACCACCGGCGAAGCGGAAGTGGTGGCTATCGTGAAGGATGGAGCCGAGGTCGAGGCTGCGCAGCAGGGCGACGAGGTCGTGATCCTGACCAACCAAACACCCTTCTACGGCGAAAGCGGTGGCCAGACCGGCGATGCGGGGCGCATTTGGACACCCGAAGGCTTGGAAATCGAGGTCGAAACCACGAACAAGCCGCTCGGCCGCCTGCATACCCATGTGGCAAAGGTGATCCGGGGTTCGGTCAAGGTGGGCGAGGCTGTACACCTCGAGGTTGATGGCGAACGGCGTGACCGTATTCGCGCGAACCATTCCGCAACCCACCTTGTGCACGCGGCGCTGCGCAACCGTCTAGGTGGTCACGTGACCCAGAAGGGGTCATTGGTTTCGGACGACCGTTTCCGTTTCGACTTCTCGCACCCGAAGCCGTTGGAAGACGAGGACATCGCGGCGATCGAAGCCGAAGTGAACGAGGAAATCCGCGCGAACGAACAGGTCGGAACGCGTCTGATGACGCCCGACGACGCAGTTGAAGCCGGCGCGTTGGCACTGTTCGGCGAGAAATACGGCGATGAGGTCCGCGTCCTTTCGATGGGCCGCAAGGGCGGTGAAGGGCGCAATTATTCGGTCGAATTATGTGGCGGCACTCACGTCAAGGCGACCGGCGATATCGGCGTGTTCAAGATCGTGTCCGAAAGTGCCGTAAGTTCGGGTGTCCGCCGGATCGAGGCGCTGACCGGGGAAGCTGCGCGCAAGTGGCTGGTTGCGCGTGACGAAGCCGTCAGGGCTATCGCCAGCGCGCTGAAGACTTCACCCGACGATGCGCCGACCCGCGTCGCCGCACTGGTCGAAGAGCGCAAGAAGCTCGAGAAGGATCTGGCAGAAGCGAAACGCGCGCTCGCCCTTGGCGGTGGCGGCGGAAGCGATGCCGGTCCTGCCGACGAGGAGATCGGCGGCGTCACCTTCTCGGGCCAGGTTATCGAAGGCCTGAACCCCAAGGAACTTCGTCCGCTGCTCGACGAGGCGAAGAAGCGTATCGGATCGGGTGTCGCAGCGATTTGCGCAGTCAACGATGGTAAGGCAGCTTTCGCCGTTGCCGTGACGGACGATCTGGTCGGTAAATACAGCGCCGTCGAAATGGTGCGCGCGGGCGTGGAAACGCTAGGTGGCAAGGGCGGCGGCGGCCGCGCCGATATGGCACAAGGCGGCGGCCCGGACGGTAGCAAGGCCGATGAAGCGCTCGATACCGTACGGGCCGCACTGAAAGCCTGATCCGGCGGGTTAGCCCTGCCGCGAGACTTCGGGTTCGCTACCGCGCGGGATGTCTTGCCCGCCTGTGTCCGCAGGCTTGTCGCCGTTGGCGGACGGCGGTTCGGTCGTGCTGACGGGATCCTGCACGTTCTGCGGTTTGAACTTTTCGTCGTTGGGTGTTGGCTTGGTCGGGTCGGGGTTGCTCATGTCTTTCTCCTTCACCAGACCAATGCGCAGGCGCGATGAAGGTTCATGGTTTGAGCAGCGTGGCTGGATCGATGGTCGCATAGACGCGGCGAATGGCTTTTTCGGCGCGTGCAGTTCGCGCGGTATCCGCAAGGCTTGCGCGAGACCGCGCGATGCAAGCCAGTTCCGCCTCGATTTCGCATAAGCGCTCGCGCGAAGCGGGCGGTAGATCGAGGTCGAGGCCTTTCTGCACCAGATACGCAAGGTCGCTCACCGGCCGCATGGCGAGGAACGTCTCGATCATCGGGGCCAGCAAGGCTGGGTCGTCTCTCCAGTCGCGGCCGTTGAAAAGCTCCTGCACGACATGCTGTCCGGCGCCGAAGCATTCAAAGCGGATGCATCCTGCAAAACCTTCTTCAACGCGCCTTTCGTAAATCGTGCATTGGCCATCGCCGCCGAGCTTGGGACACGCCTGGCCTGCCGATTTCCGGGCGGAAAAGCCGGGCATGTCATCGCTTGGATAGGCGATGCAGCATAATGCGGCGCATCGGCTGCAGTCCGAGCGCGTAGCCAGCTTCTCCATCCTCAGATCTCGGTCGTGCTGGTCCGCAGCTTGGGCTTGTAGGAAAGCGCGCCTTCCTCTTCGATCTGGCCGCGGAATTCGTCACGTTTCTCGTGGATCGAAGCAATCACGGGGCCCATGGCCACCCCGATGTCGACCAGTACGGCCTCCGACAGCTGGAGCGAGCTTTCGAGCGTTTCAGGCACAGCGTGGCTGGCACCTGCGCGGTATAGCTCGGCAGCGTTGCGCACGTCGCGCGCGCGGCACACGATGAGTAGATCGGGGTGTTCCTTGCGGAGCTTCGATACAAGGCGTTGAACAAGTACGGGTTCGTCCATGGTCAGGACCACGGCCAAGGCATTTTCCACGCCCAGCCTGTTCATCGAGTCGCCCCGTGCCGCATCGCCGAATGTCGCGCGAAAGCCCCGGCGCTTGGCTCGTTCGATCAGGTCGGGATCGGCATCCAGCGCGACATAGGGCTTGTCATGTGCATCGAGCATCTGTGCCACGAGTAGTCCGACCCGGCCTGCGCCCACGATGATGACCCGTTGTTCGTCACCGGTGTCTTCCGGCAGTTCGGGGATGGGTTCGACACGGCGGGCAATGACCCGTCCGAGCCGAGCGAGAAGGGGGGGGACGGTGAGGCCGATAGCCGTGACGATCTGCCAGAACTGGGCAGTGCCCGGCTGAATGAGGAGGGCGGAGCTTGCCGCTGCGATGATGATCAGGCTGGTTTCCGACGGGCTGGCCATCAGTATCCCGGTTTCAGCCGCGGTGCTGCGTCGCGCACCCATCAGGCGAAGCAATACGCCCGTGACCAGTGCCTTGAACGGCAGGATGAGCAGAACGGCGGTTGCGATCAGGCCGAAATTCTCCCAGATCGTCATCAGGTCGATACTCATGCCGACAGTGATGAGGAATATTCCGAGCGCCAGGCCCTTGAAGGGCTCCATTATCGTCTCGACTTCGCCGTGATACTCGGTTTCCGCGATCAGCAGACCGGCGATCAGCGCCCCGACAATCGGCGACAACCCGACAGCGGCAGTTGCAAGGCTGGCGCCGATGACCACGAGCAGCGACGCGGCGAGAAACAGTTCGGGGCTTTTCGTGCGTGCTGCCTGTCCGAACAGGCGGGGGAGGGCGAAGCGTCCGAGGATCATCATCGCCGCAATGACCAGACCGCCCTGCCAAAGGGTAGTCAGCATGCCTTCCCATCCGTCACCTTCGGCATTGGGCGCCATCGCACCAAGGATGAAGATGATCGGCACGATCATGATGTCTTCGAAAAGCAGCATCGATAGTGCAGCCCGGCCAACCGGCGAGTGCGTTCCTGCGATCGGCAGGACGATAGCGGTCGACGAGAAGGCGAGGGCAAAGCCGAGCGCGAGCGCCCCGGTCCAGAACTGCCCCATCATCGACAACGCGATGGCGAGGCAACTGCCGATCACGATCAATTCCATCGCGCCAAGGCCAAAAACCAGTTTGCGCATCTGCCACAGGCGATTGAAGCTAAGCTCGAGACCGATCGCGAAGAGCAGGAGAATGATCCCGAACTCCGCAAAGGGCTCCAAGGCCTCCGGGTCCGATATGGTTATATGGGTCAGCCAGGGATGCTCGAATACGAGCCGCCCCAGCCCATAAGGCCCGACCAGCAGGCCGATCAGGATGAATCCGATGATCGGCGTGACCCTGAAGCGGGTGAACACGGGAATGACCAGCCCCGCTGCGCCAAGAATGACGAGCGCGTCCGAGATTGCCGGGCTTGCAAATTCTGCCGATGCCATGGACCTATCCGTAACCGCGCCCGGCTATGCTGTCACGGCAGCAATGCGCGCTAACCCCCACCTGCATGCGACGGGCCCAGTGGTTCGCGGCGCGGGCGTGGCTTGCCCGGGTGCTTGCCGTCTTCATCCCACTCGATCCGGTACAGGTCGAAGCGGCGGTCGGCGAGATTGCGCACCGTTCCTTCCGCGCGTGCCCAGCTGAGATCGGCAAGATTGATATCGCTAATGGTCAGCGTTTCGACATTCTCGCTGGCTTCTGCAGCGATTCCGTCTCTCGCAAAAGGAAAATCGCAGGGCGTCAGGATGCAGCTTTGCGCATACTGGATGTCCATGTTGGCCACATTCGGCAGGTTGCCGACATTGCCCGAAAGAACGACGAAGCACTGGTTTTCGATCGCGCGTGCCTGACCGCAATAGCGTACGCGCAGGTATCCCTGCCGGCTATCTGTACAGAAGGGCACGAAGATGATCCGCGCGCCTTCGTCCGCAAGGCGGCGCGAGAGTTCGGGAAATTCGCTGTCGTAACAGATTTGCACGCCAATCGGTCCGCAATCGGTCTGGATGACCTCGACCTTGTCACCGCCCTTGATGTTCCACCAGTAACGTTCGTTGGGCGTTGGGTGGATCTTTTCCTGCGCGTGCACCGACCCGTCGCGCAGGCACACATAAGCAATATTGTGAATGTCACCGTCGTCCATCCGGGTCGGATGCGACCCGGCGATGATGTTGATATTGTAGCGCATCGCCATTTCGGAGATATCGTTGCGCAGGCGCGGGGTATATTCCGAAAGCCGCTCGATGGCTTCGACAGGTGAAAGCTCTTTCTCCTCGAAGCTGAGAAGCATGAGCGTGAACAGCTCGGGAAATACGATGAAGTCCGCTTCGTAATCGCTTGCGACATCTACGAAATAGGTGACGTGGCGCATGAACTCATCGTAGTCCGATACCTGACGAGCCTGTAGCTGGCATGTGGCCACGCGCACCGCCTCGACGCCGCGGGGAAGGCGTTTCTTCACCGGCTGGTCGCGTTCGACATAGGGATTGCGCCACACCATCATGACGGCGTTAGCCATCGAGGCCTTATCCTCGGGCAGGTAACCTTCCATGATGCGTTCCGGTTCGAAACCGTTGGCCAGCTGGAAGCGCAGGACAGGGTCGTGCAGCTTACCCTCGACGACCTTGTCGAGATAATCCTGCGGATTGTCGACACGGCGGCGGAACCGGCGGTAATTGGGCATCCGGCCCGCAAAGACTATACCGGTAAGGTCGCGTTCTTCGGCCAGCGCACGGCGCTCTTCATACAGCCTACGTCCGATGCGAACGCCGCGCACCTTGGGGTCGACGCACATTTCATAGCCATACAGCCAGTCGCCTGTCGGATCGTGGCGGCTCCCATAACCGTTACCGGTAATCTCGTCCCAGTCATGGTCCTGGAAAGCGAGCGCTTCCCCGACCTGCATCGTGGCGCAATAGCCGACGATCTCGTCGTCCAGCAGGGCGACGAAACATCCGTCGCGAAAATTGTTGATCTGGCCGCGGATTTCCCCGTGCGTGTATGCGGGCATGTCTTCATAGACCCTCCGGACCAGGTGGGCGATGCCGGGAATGTCCTTGATCATCGCGCCGCGCACCTCGAGGCGTCGCTGGCCGAACTTTTCGCTGCTCTTGCGTTTGGTCGAACGCTTCTTGGTCGGCTGCCTGGCCATCATATCCCCGTCAATTCTGCTAACCCCGATACGACAAGACCGGGATCGACACATTTGCCGATCCCGGTCTCATGCGTCACTGCCTAGGCAATGACGAAGTCGCGGTAAGGTTTCAGGCCCAAGCCTGCATTTCCTTCTCGAGGTTCTCCACGATCGCCTCGAAGAACTGCTCCGTGGTCATCCAGCTCTGTTCGGGGCCGATGAGGAGTGCCAGATCCTTGGTCATTTTGCCGCTTTCGACCGTCTGGACGCAGACACGCTCGAGCGTTTCGGCGAACTTGACCACATCGGGTGTGTTGTCGAAACGACCGCGATAGATCAGGCCGCGCGTCCACGCGAAGATCGATGCGATCGGGTTGGTCGACGTCGCCTTGCCCTGCTGGTGCTGGCGATAGTGGCGCGTAACCGTACCGTGCGCCGCTTCGGCTTCTACAGTCTTGCCGTCGGGTGTCATCAGTACGCTGGTCATCAGGCCGAGCGAGCCGAAGCCCTGTGCCACGATGTCCGACTGGACGTCGCCGTCGTAGTTCTTGCAGGCCCAGACGAATTTGCCGCTCCACTTCAGGGCGGCGGCGACCATGTCGTCGATCAGGCGGTGTTCGTAAGTGATTCCATGCTTGTCGAATTCGGCCTTGAATTCGGCATTGAACACTTCTTCGAACAGGTCCTTGAAACGACCGTCGTACTTCTTGAGGATGGTGTTCTTGGTCGACAGGTACACCGGCCATTTACGATCCAGGCCATACTGGAAGCTGGCGCGTGCGAAATCGCGGATGCTGTCATCGAGGTTGTACATCGCCATGGCGACGCCCGAACTCTGGAATTCGAAAACGTCCAGATCGATGTTCTCACCGTTCTCACCTTCGAAAACGAGGCGAAGCTTGCCCGCACCCGGAATAAGGGTGTCCTTCGCTCGGTACTGGTCGCCGAATGCATGGCGGCCGACCACGATGGGGTCGGTCCAGCCCGGGACCAGGCGCGGTACATTATCGATTACGATCGGTTCGCGGAAAACCACGCCGCCAAGGATGTTGCGGATCGTACCGTTGGGGCTGACCCACATCTTCTTGAGGTCGAATTCTTCGACGCGCGCTTCGTCCGGAGTGATTGTGGCGCATTTCACGCCGACGCCGTGCTCCTTGATCGCATTCGCCGCATCGACGGTGATCTGGTCGTCGGTTTCGTCGCGCTTCTCGATCGACAGGTCATAGTATTTCAGATCGACGTCGAGATAGGGCAGGATCAGCCTTTCGCGGATCCACTGCCAGATGATTTTCGTCATTTCGTCGCCGTCGAGCTCGACGATCGGGTTCGCAACCTTGATCTTCGCCATGGGTTTCCTGTTCGTTCGAATTAGGGTTGCGCGCGCCATAGCAGAGCGCGGGCCAAGGGCAAGGGACGTGGGCAAACCGCTGGTGCTGGGACCGGTGCCGACAATCTTTCACGATGACCGAGGGTGACGTTATACATTGCCAGTCAGGGCTTCGGACGACTAAGAGAGCCTTGTTCGAGTATGGACGTAGGAACCGCAGACAGAAAGTCGCATGGTCATCCACACCCCCCGAAAAGAGAAGGGCGGAGCGAAGAACGTGTACCTTGAAGACGTCTCCCACGCTGTGAGCCGGCCTGCAATGGAAGGCCGCCGCGTCCAGCTTTACCTTTTGATGCTTATCGCAGACATCGCGGTTCTGCTTGGCAGTTTCGTTCTCGCCGGCGGCGTCTACCGAAATCAATGGCCGAACAGCGATGCCATGACGATGGGCTGGGCATTTCTTCCGATTTTTCTTGTGATTGCCGTTCATCAGCGTTGCTATTCGATCCGCGCCCTGGACGAAGTACGCTACGCCATAGCGCAAGTCGGGCTGGCTCTCGCGGTGTCCGCAATGCTGTGCACCGTGATGATCTTCTATGCGAAAGCCGCGACCGATTTTTCCCGCGTAATGCTCTCGCTTTCACTGGTATTTGCTTTCACCGGAATGACCCTGATGCGTGCAGCACTGCATTTCGCGCTGCGTCGGGCTTACGGGCCAAGCGTTAGTTCGGTTCTGGTGGTGATGGACGGTGGACCGAAGGTCGCAATCCGCGGCGCCCAGGTCGTGCATGCTGAAGACTTCGATATCTCCGGTGCGCAATCTTCCCCCGATAGTCTGGACAGTATCGGCCGGTTGATGCGGGGGATGGACCGTGTCGTCGTCAGTTGCGAGATCGACCAGCGGACGAAATGGGCAACCG
>CATMNW010000064.1 GCA_950071875.1 uncultured Erythrobacteraceae bacterium
GGATGCCTTCTTCGGCCAGCTCACCCAGATATGACCGTCGCGCGCCATGTGACCGCGCAGGTTTTGCAGCTTGGTCTGCATAGCTTCGCTATCAGCGACGAAGATATGCGACGCATCGGGACCTTCTTCAGGGTTCGCCACGAACAGCAGGTTGAGCGCGTATTCCCCGATTTCGTCCTGCACGTTTTCAGGCATGCCGTCGAACCACACGTGCTGCCCATCGCGCAGCGAAAGTTCCTTGGCGAGCGGGGTCTGGGAGTAGCCGGAAGTCATGTCACAATCCTTGCATCAGGCAATCGCCATAGTCGACCGCCAAGTGCCACAGCGCCCCGATCCCGAAGGCGCGCGCATACCATCTGGGGATTGCCAATAATCCGGCAAAGCCGATTGCTGCCTGCCAGCCGTGCAGCATGTGGAAACCGATGCTGCAGCGGTCAGGGTCGAACACCGGGTCGGCCAGCAGGTGGTCGAGATCGATCAGGTTCGCTGAGGCAAGGACGAGTCCAGCACGCAGCCAGTTTGCAGGCCAGATGAGCTTGGCGATCAGGAACGGCAGGAGCCAGTGCCCACCGTAATGGACAAAAGGCTGGAGTAACGCCACGGGCGCTAGCCCTTAATTCTCCATCCAGTTACCGAAGAAGCTGCGGTGCGCTGCGCGCATGGCGTCGATGCTGTTGCCGAACAGCGTGTTGCCACCGGTCTTGCCGATCCGGCGGAACCCGATGGATGCCGTCTCGTCGTTCTCCGTCCCCTTGGCCAGCGCCGCATTCAGCGCTTCGGTATCGGGTACGGTCACGACATAACGGCCCTGGTCTTCACCGAACCACCATTGCGCCTTCGTATAATCCTGGTGCCATTCGACATCTGCCCCGATGCCGCCCGCCATCGCCATCTCCGCAAGCGCGACTGCGAGGCCGCCGTCGGAGACATCGTGGACCGCGCTGACCAGCCCGTCGGCAATCAGCTGGAGCACGATCTTGCCGGCGTTCTTTTCAACCGTGAGATCGGTCGGCGGTGTCCGGCCTTCATCCCGGCCGTGGACTTCCGAGAGCCACAGGGACTTGCCCAGATGCGATCGTTCCGGATCCGGGGTAGCCCAGTGTTCGGCCCGGATTAGGTAAATCGCTTCGCCTTCCGCCTTGAAAGGCATGGTCATCATCTGGTCGTAGTCATCGATCAGGCCCACGCCGCCGATTGCGGGCGTCGGCAGGATCGCGCTGCCGCCGCCGGTCGCCTTGCTTTCGTTATAAAGGCTGACATTGCCGCTCACGATCGGGAAGTCGAGCACGCGGCAGGCGCGGCCCATGCCTTCCAGCGCATGGACGAACTGAGCCATGATTTCGGGACGCTGCGGATTTGCGAAATTGAGGCAGTTGGTCACCGCCAGCGGACGCGCACCTACTGCGCATAGGTTGCGATAGGCTTCTGCAATCGCCTGCTTGCCGCCTTCGTAAGGGTCGGCATGAACATAGCGCGGGGTACAATCTGTGCTGATCGCCAGCGCTTTCTTCGTACCGTGCACGCGGACCACGCCTGCATCGCCGCCTGTCTGGAGGGTGTCCGCGCCGACCTGGCTGTCATACTGTTCGCTAATCCACTTGCGCGACGACAGGTTGGGCGAGGCGAGCAGTTTCATCACATCGCCACCGACATCGTCAGTATCCGGGCGCTCGGTCATCGGCTTGATGCCGGCCCAGGCGGTGTAATCTTCCTTGGATAGGTAAGGACGATCGTATTCGGGCGCATCCGCTGCAAGCGGTCCTAGCGGAATGTCGCAGACAATTTCGCCGCCAAATTCGAGCACCATGTGCTGCGTATCGGTAACCTCGCCGATGACAGCGAAATCGAGCTCCCACTTCTCGAAGATAGCCGCCGCCATCTCTTCCTTGCCCGGCTTCAGAACCATGAGCATGCGCTCCTGGCTTTCACTCAGCATCATTTCGTATGGGGTCATGCCTTCTTCGCGGCACGGTACCTTGTCCATGTCGAGGCGGATGCCCGCCTTGCCGTTGGTTGCCATTTCGACGCTGGAGGAGGTGAGGCCGGCCGCCCCCATGTCCTGAATTGCGACGATGGCGTCGGTCGCCATAAGCTCGAGACAGGCTTCGATCAGCAGCTTTTCGGTGAAGGGATCGCCAACCTGCACGGTCGGCCGTTTTGCATCCGCATCTTCACCGAAATCGGCGCTGGCCATGGTCGCGCCGTGAATGCCGTCCCGTCCGGTTTTCGAGCCGACATAGACAATCGGATTGCCCACGCCGGTTGCCGCGGAATAGAAGATCTTGTCGGCATCGGCGACGCCCACCGTCATCGCGTTGACGAGGATGTTGCCATCGTAAGCGGGATGGAAGTTCGTCTCGCCGCATACGGTGGGAACGCCCACACAATTGCCATAACCGCCGATCCCCGCAACCACGCCCTGCACGAGGTGCTTCATCTTCGGATGTTCGGGGCGACCGAAGCGCAATGCATTGGCATTTGCCACCGGACGCGCGCCCATGGTGAAAACGTCGCGCAGGATGCCGCCGACCCCGGTAGCCGCGCCCTGGTAGGGCTCGATGTAACTCGGGTGGTTGTGGCTCTCCATCTTGAAGATGGCTGCCTGTCCGTCGCCGATGTCGATCACGCCGGCATTCTCGCCCGGTCCGCAGATCACCCAAGGTGCTTCGGTAGGCAGCTTCTTCAGGTGAAGCCGCGAAGACTTGTAGGAGCAGTGCTCGCTCCACATGACCGAGAATATGCCCAGTTCCACCAGGTTGGGTTCGCGGCCCAGCGCATTCAGGACGCGCTCGTATTCCTCGGTGGAGAGACCATGCTGCTCGACGACTTCGGCGGTGATTTCGTTCATGGCCCGCGCCCTTACGGTGCACAGGCCCAGCGCGCAATATCCGAGGCCGTCAGATCGGTGTGCTCGCTACGCCCAGACCGACTTTCGTCCTGTGCCAGCGGGTTGACGAAACCCAGGTTCCAAGGGCGACCATGATGCCGAATGAAAGAAGGCCGAGCAGGATGAATGCGACATTGGCCGCGACCGGTTCCGGGCCGAACCACGAATAGGCCTGCATGGCCAAAAGGAGGCCCAGCATGATCAGGGGCGGGGCCACCGGTCCCTTGGTGCGTTTCAGATACATCCAGAACGCCAGGCCGAAGATACCGAGCTCGATCGCGATGGCGGGAAGGGGATAATTCCATAACCCCAGGCCATAGGTTTCGCCTGAGCCGGCAAGGGTGAGGTCCGGCCTGTGGCTTACCCAGTCGAGAACCCAGTGAGACAGGACGACGACCGCAGCCCACGTCGCGGCCACCGCGTTGCGCATCAGGATCCCCACGATGATCGCAAGACCTGCGGCCCAGAGCGCCGTTCCCAGGAGGCTGTGCGTGATGGGATAATCGTAAAGGTCCAGCGGGCTCATCGCCGTGATGCCGGGTACGATGCGGAAATTTTCCAGCCCAACCAGCGCGAATGAGAAAAACGCGATGTCTACCAGTTGCGCCGCGAAGAAGAGGACCCCCAACCGGGGCGCCTCGTCGGTGATTGCCCGCGCTGCGAAAGCGGGCGCCAGATGGCCGATGAACACTAGCCTAGCCGAACTTGTCGGCAGCCAGGGTCGCGGCAGAGGCAGCTACCGCAGTGGCGAAAGCTCCCCAGCATATGTCGGCGATGGTTACGGAAGTCGACCAGGTCCGCATCGTTGCCTGGTTTGTAAGGTCGTAGGTTGCATAGCAGATGGCACCCAGCAGAGCGCCGTTCAGCGCCGCGCTTCCGACACCGCCAGCGAGCCCGGGGCGAACGGCGAACCAAACGATTGCCGCGATGTAAGCAACGTAGAACACCAGCGCTGGTGCCATCCTGAAGCTTTCGGCCAGGATATTTCCCAGCTTCGGTCGGTAGAAGTTGGGTCCTGCCCAGCTGAGCCATGCGGCGTCCAGCGCACCAAACACCAGTGCAGCGGCCACAGCGGCAATAATCCACGTCATATTGGCTCCCCCTCTTTTCGGTTTACTTGACCGCGCGCGGGCAGCCCGTCAATGCTTCCGCGCGATGGCAGAGGAACAGTCACAGATTTCGGACATGAGCTTCGAGCAGGCACTGCGCGAGCTGGAAGGCGTGGTGCGCAAGCTGGAGAGCGGGGACGTCCCGCTCGATGACAGCATAACGCTTTACGAACGCGGCGAAGAGCTTCGCAAGGCCTGTCAGGCGCGGCTTGATGCGGCGCAGGCCCGGATCGAAAAGATCGTCCAGGGTGCCGATGGCAAGCCCGCAGGTACGGTGCCTTTCGATGCCGGCGGTTCCGCGTGAGCGTGACCACGGCCATGCCGGACCGTCTCGGCGAAGCTTTCGAGCGGATCCAGGGCGAGGTCGATAGCGCTTTCGACGCGTTCCTTCCGGTTCCCGATGATACTCGCGCCCGGCTCGTGGAAGCCATGCGCTATGCCGCAATCGGCGGCGGAAAACGCGTAAGACCCCTGCTGGTCGTCGCGACCGCCGAACTGTTTGGTGTGAATCGCGACGCGGCGGTAAACGCCGGTTGCGCGGTCGAGGCGATCCACGCCTATTCGCTGATCCATGACGATTTGCCGTGCATGGACGATGACGATCTGCGCCACGGCAAGCCCACGCTGCACAAGGTCTTCGACGAAGCCACCGCCGTGTTGGCCGGTGACAGCCTGCATGCCCTGGCATTCGATATTCTCACCCAGCCCGATACGAGCACTGACCCCTTCGTGCGCGCAGAACTCGTCGCAACGCTGGCCAAGGCCAGTGGCCATGACGGCATGGCAGGCGGGCAGATGATGGATATCGTGTCGGAAGAACAGGATTACGACCTGCGGCAGATCACCCGCCTCCAGCAACTGAAGACCGGGGCGTTGCTGGCCGGCAGCGTCGAAATGGGTGCCGTACTCGGCCGCGTTCCGCCCGAGGGCCGAACGCATCTTCGCGCCTACGCCCGCGACATCGGCCTCGCGTTCCAGATTGCCGATGATCTCCTCGACGTCGAAGGCGACGAGGAAAAGGCAGGCAAGGCTCTCCGCAAGGACGAGGGGCAGGGAAAGCAGACCTTCGTGACATTGATGGGCAGGGACGCCGCACGCGCGCAGGCGGAAATGCTGGTCGAACAGGCGGGCAAACACCTTTCGGGCCACGGCGAGGATGCCCGCGTACTGGTCGATCTCGCGAAATTCATTGTGCGGAGGGATCACTGATGGCCAAACGCATCGGTATTTACCCTGGAACCTTCGACCCGATTACACTCGGCCACATGGACATTATCGAGCGCGGGGCGAAGCTGGTCGACGAACTGATCATCGGCGTCACGACCAATATCGCGAAATCGCCGATGTTCGATGATGATGAACGCATCGCCATGGTGAAGCGCGAAGTAGCGGCCATCGACAGCGAACGGATCCGCGTGGTCGGGTTCAACTCGCTGCTGGTCGATTTCGCCAAGGAAATCGAAGCGGCCATTATCATCCGCGGCATCCGCGGGGTCACCGATTTCGAATACGAATACCAGCTGACGGGAATGAACCGTCAGCTGAACGAGAATATCGAAACGGTATTCCTTATGGCCGATATCGAACTGCAACCGATTGCAAGCCGCCTGGTGAAGGAGATCGCCCTGTATGGTGGACCGATCGAGAAATTCGTCACACCCGCAGTACGAGACGACGTCGAGCGGCGGGTCGATACCATCGGTCGCAAAGGCGGCTGACCTTCGCGAAGCTATTCATTGAACCGACAGACGCGTCTCGCTAGACGCACACCCGATCCAGGACATTGCTACGGAATGACGATGCTCAAGACTTCGCTTGCCCTTGCTGCCGCGCTTACGCTTGCGGCTACCCCGTTTGCCGCCGCCGCACAGGAAGAAGCTGCTGCTGCGGAAACATCGGCTGAAACGCGTACTTTCAGCCCGATCAACTACAATGTGAACGAAGACACGGAGAATGTCTGGCTTCTCGACCTGTCGAATGGCGAACGGGTGGCCATTCGTTTGAAGCCCGACTGGGCACCGGGCCATGTGGACCGTATCAAGACCCTTACGCGAGAGGGCTTCTACGACGGGTTGATCTTCCACCGCGTGATCGACGGTTTCATGGCGCAGACAGGCGATCCAACCGGGACAGGAACCGGCGGCTCGGAACTGCCCGACATTGCTGCCGAATTCCACCGCATGCCGCACGTGCGCGGTACGGTCTCGATGGCGCGGGCCGCGAGTGAAGATAGCGCGAACAGCCAGTTTTTCATCGTGTTCTATCCGCGTCTTTCGCTGGACAACAATTATACCAATTTCGGCCGAGTCATCTCGAACATGACAGCCGTTGACGCGATTGAGCGGGGCGAACCGCCCGCGAACCCGACGCGTATACTCCAGGCTTCGATCGCTGCCGATGGCAAACCGATACCGGTCAACACCGCTCCGCGTGTTGCCGACGAAATCAGTGTCGACGATTTGAACGCCCCTATCGCGGAATAGCGTTTGCGCCTCGTGCCCTGCGCCACTAAGCGGCGCGGGTCATGAAGGTCGACCTCTTCGATTTCGAGCTCCCCCCCGAACGGATTGCGCTGCGTCCGGCCCGTCCGCGCGACGCTGCGCGTATGCTGGTCGTACCGGCGCAGGGGACTTTCGAGGACAAGGGGGTGCGCGATCTGCCGAACCTGTTGCGTGCCGGGGACGTACTTGTCTTCAACGATACACGCGTCATACCCGCGCAGCTCGAGGGGCGGCGGGGCGAGGCCAGGATCGGTGCGACACTCCACAAACGTATCGATCTGCGCCGCTGGCAGGCGTTCGTCCGCAACGCCAAGCGCCTGCGGATAGGCGACGTAGCCGAATTCGGTGGCGGGGTTACGGCAATTGCCGAAGAGCGCCTGACGGATGGCAGCTTTGTCCTGTTCTTCGACGGGGACGAGCCTGTCGAAATCCTGCTCGAACGGGCGGGCCGGATGCCGCTGCCGCCGTATATCGCGGGAAAGCGGGCAACCGATGCGCGCGACCGCGAGGATTACCAGACCATGTTCGCGGTCGAGGACGGAGCCGTGGCGGCGCCGACTGCCGCGCTTCATTTCACACCCGAACTTATCGCCGGGCTGGATGCGGTCGGGGTGGGGCGCGAAACGCTGACCTTGCATGTCGGTGCGGGGACTTTCCTCCCGGTAAAGGCGGAGGATACCGACGAGCACACAATGCATTCGGAATGGGGACGGATCGAGGCCGAAGTTGCCGATCGGCTGAATGGCGTACGCCGATCCGGTGGCCGGGTAATCGCTGTAGGGACCACGAGCTTGCGATTGCTCGAGAGCGCCACCGGCGAAGATGGAATAATCCGGCCTTTCTCTGGCGACACGGATATCTTCATTACGCCCGGATACAGCTTCCGGGCCGTCGATGGTTTGATGACGAATTTCCACCTGCCGAAATCGACATTGATGATGCTGGTGAGTGCGATGATGGGGCGCGAGCGGATGATGGCTGCGTACGATCATGCCATCGCAAACGGATACCGTTTCTATAGCTATGGCGATTCTTCGCTGCTGCTACCTTAGGTTCAGCGAAACAGGCTCTCGGTATCGAGCATCTGTTCGATTAGCGAGTCTTCTGCGGGAATACGCCCGTCGAGCATGAGCATCGCGATGCCGTGGGCAATGGACCAGGCTTGCAATGCCATTGTCTCGGCTTTCTTCGGGTCGCTCGCCAATGCCCTGGTGTTCGCGGTGAGCAATGTGCGCGCTTCGTCTGACCCATCGGTTTTTCCTACAGGTTTGCCCTGGGTAAACATCAGGCGGAACAGGGCCGGATGGGCGAGTGCGAAGCGGACATAGGCGCGGCCCGTTTCGGCAAAGCCGGCTGCACCACCGCCCGCTTTTTCAGCTGCCGCCGCCTGTTCGCTACCGAGCAATTTGAGACCTTCGAGGGCAAGCGCCTTGTCCAGTGCCAGCTTGTCCGGAAAATGTCGGTAGACGGCAGTGGCGGACACGCCGACTTCTCGCGCCAGCTCACGCAGGGATGGCGGTTTACCACCGGGGCCTTCCAGCGCCTCCATACCCGCGGCCAGAAGCGCGTCGTGCAGGTTTCCGTGATGGTAGGCAGCTGGCGATGTTGACACTGTTATCATGACCCCTATGTTTACAGCGTTCACTTTAACCGGAGCGAGTCGGTCATGGCAAGCGTCATCGAAAAAACCATCCGCAAGGCGGTCACTCCAGCGATCCAGGCAGTGGCGAGCATCAATCGCACGCGCCTTCCGAAAGCGGCAGATAATCCCTTTCTCAAAGGCATCCACACGCCGCTCGTCACCGAACATACGCTTGAGAACCTGGCCGTCACCGGCGCGATCCCAGCCGAACTCGACGGGCGCTACATCCGTATCGGCCCCAATCCCTTCAACGAGGGTGGAAAGGGTCACCACTGGTTTCTCGGCGACGGGATGGTTCATGGCGTGCGCATCCGTAACGGAAAGGCGGAATGGTATCGCAACCGCTATATCCGT
Organism: uncultured Erythrobacteraceae bacterium; assembly: GCA_950071875.1. Taxonomy (GTDB): domain Bacteria; phylum Pseudomonadota; class Alphaproteobacteria; order Sphingomonadales; family Sphingomonadaceae; genus Qipengyuania. The sequence goes on from CATMNW010000064.1 coordinate 8,494, forward strand.
TCGCAAAACCTCGAAGAAAAAGGTGGTCCGGAAGCCGTGGGCGGTCCTCGCCGGGGTTTCGGCGATACGGTGAACACCAATATCCTCGACATCGGGGGCAAGACTCTGGCGCTGGTCGAAGCGAGCAGCTTTCCCGTGGAGCTAGACGACGATCTCGAAAGCGTGGCGTATTCGAATTTCGGCGGCGGCCTGACCGGTTCGTTCACCGCACACCCCCATCGCTGCCCTGCGACGGGGGAGTATCACGCTATCTGCTACGACGGCCCGACCCAAGACACGATCCGCCATGTGGCAATGGACAATGCAGGAACGGTGCTGCGTGAGACCGATATCGCAGTCCGCAACGGACCTTCGATCCACGACTGCGCGCTGACCGAGAACCATGTCGTGATCCTCGACCTTCCGGTCACCTTTTCCATGCAGGCGCTAATCGCCGGCCACAAGTTTCCATATCGCTGGAATCGCAACCATCGCGCCCGCGTGGGACTGTTGCCACGTGACGGGTCGAGTAGCGAACCCGTGTGGCATGCCGTCGATCCCTGCTATGTCTTTCATGTCGGAAACAGTTTCGAGGAAAGCGATGGCCGGGTGACCATCGACCTATGCGCATACGAAACGATCTTCGATGGTGACATGGCTGGCCCCTATGGCAAGGCGCTTGGCCTCGAGAGGTGGACCCTGGACGGTAAGGGCGGGAAAGTGGTCCGGGAAACCATCGACGGTGCCGGACAGGAATTCCCCCGCCCGGACGAACGCTACTTCACGAAAGACTACCGCTATTTGTGGACGATGGGGCTTCCGGATGATGGTGATCTCGAATTCGTCGCTCCGATGCCGTTCTATCGGCATGATCTATCCACCGGCAGACGCGTTCAGCGCGATTTCGGCGACGGACGTATTCCGGGCGAATTCGTATTCGTCCCCCGTTCCGACGAGGCGCCAGAGGGCGATGGCTGGGTCATGGGCTATGTCATCGACCGTAATTCCGGCACCAGCGCGCTGGAAATCCTCGATGCAATGAGCCTCGAGTTGGTCGCTGCGGTACATATCCCCCACCTCATTCCGCCGGGGTTCCACGGGAACTGGATCGCCGCTAGCTAGGGGGCGTGGATCCGATTCTCGAACTCAGCGGCCTGTCCAAGGTCTATCCCGGCGGGCTGAAAGCGCTCGATGACGTCGAACTCACCATCCGCAAGGGCGAAATCTTTGCATTGTTAGGGCCGAACGGTGCCGGAAAGACC
>CATMNW010000065.1 GCA_950071875.1 uncultured Erythrobacteraceae bacterium
GCGTGCTTCTTGGTCCAGCATTCGCCGATGTTCGGGCACGCTGCTTCTTCGCAAACGGTATGAAGGTTGAGCTCGCGCATCAGTTTGCGCGTTTCCTGATAACCCTTGCTTACCGGCGCCCTGACCCGGATCCAGTCGGGCTTGCGCTGCATTTTCGGACGTTCGCTGCCGTCTTCGGGCTTTGGGGTGGAGGAAAGGTCATTCATGTTGTGGCCCATCTAGGCCCCCTCCCCCCCTACGGCAACCCGCATAGCAATGCGCGACCATACTTGAACTCTGCGGCATTTCGGGGCAGCGGAGCAGCCATGAAGACATTCGAAGAGATGATCGGCGGCTATCGCAATTTTCGTCAGGGCGACTGGCTTACCCAGCGCGAACGCTGGAAACAGCTGGCGGAAGGGCAATCGCCGCAAGTCATGGTCATTTCCTGCTCCGATAGCCGCGTCGATCCTGCGCAAATTCTCGATGCTGCCCCGGGCGAGATATTCGCGGTACGCAACGTCGCAGCCATGGTCCCGCCTTACGAAACGACGCCTGGCCAGCATGGCGTGTCGGCTGCCGTCGAATTCGCGGTACAATTCCTGAAGGTGCGTGAGATCCTTGTTATGGGACACGGGGCCTGCGGGGGGTGCCAGGCAGCTCTGTCACGCTCGCTGCACGGCAACGCGCCCGGCAAGGGCGGATTTGTAGCGAATTGGGTTTCGATGCTGGACGAAACCCGCGACGCCGTTTGTGCCGAACATGGGAGCGAAGGTGCCGAGGCGGAGCTCGCCATGGAACTGGCCGCGGTTCGCAAGAGCATCGAGAACCTGCGCACCTTTCCCTTCGTCGAGGAAAAGGAAAAGAACGGCGATCTCACTCTTCACGGTGCACACTTCGCCATAGCAGATGGCATTCTTCGTACGCTGGACGAACGCAATGGAGAGTTCACGGCTGCGGGCTGACTTGCGCGTCGGTTGAATGCCCGTCATGGGTCCTTCCATGAGCGACAGTGATCTCAAGAACATCGCGCTGCTGATCGACGCAGACAATACCACGCCCAAGGGCATCGATCCCGTGCTGACCGTCATGGCCGAGTTGGGGCAGGTGAACATCAAGCGCGCCTATGGTAATTTCGCGAAGAACAACTTGTCGAAATGGGGTGAGATTACCCACAAATACGGCATTCAGCCGCAGCAACAGTTCGACCTGACTGCCGGCAAGAACGCGACCGATATGGCTATGACCATCGATGCGATCGACCTTCTGTATCAGGGAAAGGTCGACGGTTTCGGCATCATGAGCTCGGACAGCGATTTTACGCCATTGGTCACGCGCCTGCGTCAGGACGGTCTCGTCGTTTACGGATTTGGGAGTACCAGCAAGACCCCGGCCGCGTTCAAGAGTGCGTGTACTCGGTTCATCGATATAGACGCCCTGATCAAAGGCGCTTCGGATGAACCGGAAACGCCCAAGCCGAAAGGTGCGAGCGCCAAGGCCGGTGTCGATGACGAGTTAGTCGAACTGCTTGGTACCGCCTGGAAAGCTGCGAAGCGCGACGACAACGGTTTTGCTTCGCTGAGCGAGGTCGGCAACATCGCTGGTAACCGGTCCAGTTTCGATGTCCGCAATTTTGGCTTCAAGAGCCTTTCGGAGATGTTTCAGTCACTGGACCAGTTTCAGGTCGAACGCAGGGACAATAACGCGCTGTACGTCAAGCGGCTTCGATAAACGAAAAAGGGCGCGAACCGAAGTCCGCGCCCTTCCCTGAAAGTCTGTCAGGATATTGGCTTACATGCCGCCTGCAGCCTGCTGCGTGGAGTAGATTGCCCACAGGTTTGCGATAGGCTCGCGCGCACCTTCGACCTTGTTGAAGGTGGCCTCGGCCTCAGCAAGTTTGCCTTGGTCGAATTGGGCGATGCCCAGACGCGTCATGACCATCGCGGTATTGGCATTCGGCATTTCGAGCGCCTTGGCGTAAAACGGTTCTGCTTCTGCCGGGCGTCCCAAACCGAGCAGCGCATCGCCTGCTGCGAGTACGGTGTTGATAGACGCACCGGCCTTGTTGGCATCCGCCATGAGCCCATCGAGATCGGCCTTGTCAGCGGCTACGCGTTCTGCAGCCTGCCTGCGAGTGTCCGTCACGAAAGGATCAGTCTCGTCGAGCATGCCATTGGCGTAACCTTCGTCGATTACACTGACGACTTCGGCAGGCAGGCGGCGGTAATCCGCTGCATCGATATATTCGAGGTACAGCTTGGAATCGCGCAGCACCCCAACGCGTTGGCCAAGACGCAACAGGTCGAGGATTTCGGGGTTCTGGTAGCCGCCTGTATTCAGAAGGATGGCGACCGCATCGCCCCAGCTATCATCACCCGGATACTGGCTGACGTACCAGCTCGAGTAGCGGTTTGCTTCAGCGTTGAGGTTGTTGTTGTACGCCTGCGCAAGGCCACGCTTGAGCCAGGCCTCGTCAACGGTTTCACCAGCAGCTACTTTCGCGTTAATGAGATCGCTAAGATAGGTCAGGCCCTGCTGCGCCTGGTCTTCGGCAAAATAGCTCTCCGCGACAAAGATCAACGGATCATTTTCGGTATAGCCGGCATCGGCCGACGCCTGGAAGTAAGGACGTGCCTTGGCATAATCCTTCGCTGCGTAAGCCAGTTGACCAGCCACAAAATTGAATTGCCCGATGTTCTCTTCCGGAACCTTTCCGCTCTGGAGCATCATTTCCATGCCCTGCAATGCGGTGGCTTGGTCCCGCTGCTTGGCAGCATTAGCATAGATGAAGCTACCGGCCGCATAGCGATCGTCTGCAGTTTCTGCTGCGGCAACAATTGTCGGGAAGCCGGCCTTGAGCGCCGCATAATCAGGCGCTTCGGCAGCCGCCAGTTCTTCCAGAGGTTTGTAGGCGCCAATGAAACCTTTCGAGTAGTTCGGGCGCTCGCTCTTCTTCTGGGCCAAAGCGGGTGCTTCGACTGCAGTAACGGCAAACGCGCCACCGGTTGCGAGTGCCATGGCCATCGCCAAGGTCGAAACAGCGCCCTTTTTGCGGGCAAAACGAGTGAAAATCATGTGATAAACTCCCAAGATTGAAACGTGGGCTCAAAGCCTGTTCTGAGGGTTGAAACCTTTGCTGGGCGGCACATGCCGTTTGCAGCCAGCCATTGCAAATTCTTCTATATCAATCGGGCTGAATGCGCATTGAATGAGCATTCGACCCGCCATTCATTGGTGGCGCTCGTCGAGACACCACCCATATGTGGAAAAAGCGCACGAAACCCGGGTTTGGTTCCCGGCCCGAGTGGCGCTTTCACCCCCATTCGCCTAGGCTGCAAAGCCACACGAACCTACACATTTCGCAGCACGGAAACCCGTTTTGTCCGAAGATACCGAAATTCTGGATGCACCTGCCCCCGGCGGTGAAGAGTATGCTCGCATCGACATCGTCGATGAAATGAAAACCAGCTATCTCGATTATGCGATGAGCGTGATCGTAAGCCGCGCGCTTCCGGATGTGCGTGATGGCCTGAAGCCGGTCCACCGCCGTATTCTTTTCGCCAGCCAGGAAGGCGGCTTCGTCGCAGGCAGACCCTATCGTAAAAGCGCGAAGATCGTCGGCGACGTCATGGGTAACTATCACCCGCACGGCGACGCTGCGATCTACGACGCCTTGGCCCGCATGACGCAAGACTGGTCGCTGCGCGTTCCGCTGGTCGACGGTCAGGGGAACTTCGGTTCGATGGATCCCGACCCGCCGGCGTCGATGCGTTACACCGAGGCCCGCCTTGCGAGGGTGGCCAATGCGCTTCTCGACGATCTCGATAAGGATACGGTCGATTTCATCGACAACTACGATGGTTCACGGCAGGAACCGACGGTCCTTCCTGCAAGGTTCCCGAACCTCCTCGTCAATGGCGCCGGCGGTATCGCGGTTGGCATGGCGACCAATATCCCCCCGCATAATCTTGGCGAGGTGATCGACGGCTGCCTCGCATTCATCGAAAACCCGGCGATAACCAGCGAAGAACTTTTCGAAATCATCCCCGGCCCCGATTTTCCCACTGCCCCCCTGATTCTCGGCAAGTCGGGCGCTCGGTCTGCTTATACGACGGGGCGCGGCTCGGTGCTGATGCGCGCCCGTCACGAGGTGGAAACCAAGGGCAACCGGCAATCTATCGTTCTCACTTCGATCCCCTACCAAGTCGGCAAGAGCGGACTGGTCGAAAAAATCGCCGAAGCGGCCAAGGAAAAGCGGATCGAAGGCATTTCCGATATTCGCGACGAATCAAGTCGTGAAGGTGTGCGCGTCGTGGTGGATCTCAAGCGAGACGCTTCGCCCGAAGTCGTACTCAACCAGATTTGGCGCTACAGTCCGGCACAGGCAAGTTTCCCCGCGAATATGCTCGCGATCCGTGGTGGTCGCCCGGAAGTCCTTACACTGCGCGACTTCATCCAAGCCTTTATCGGCTTCCGCGAGGAGGTTATCACCCGGCGCACCAAGTTCGAGCTGAACAAGGCCCGCGAACGCGCGCACATCTTGCTTGGACTGGTAGTCGCCGTTTCAAACCTCGACGAAGTGGTGGCCATGATCCGCGGCTCGTCCAACCCGGCAGATGCTCGGGCAAAGCTTCTCGCAAAAGAATGGCCTATTGGCGACATCGCGCAATACATCGCGCTGGTGGAGGCTATCGAGCCGACTGACGAACAATCGGGCGGGACCTACCGCCTGTCGGAGCGTCAGGTCAAAGCGATCCTGGATCTGCGCCTGCATCGCCTGACAGCTTTGGGTCGCGACGAAATAGGCGACGAGCTCAAGGAACTGAGCATTGCGATCGAGGAATATCTCTCGATCCTTGCCGACCGCGTGAAACTCTATCGGGTCATGCGCGAAGAGTTGGAAGATATCCGCAATACCTACGCGACCCCTCGCATCACCGAAATCGCCCCTGCCTGGGACGGTATCGAGGATGAAGACCTGATAGAGCGCGAAGAGATGGTCGTGACCGTCACCCACGGCGGATACATCAAGCGTTCGCCCCTTCAGGCTTTCCGAGCACAGAACCGTGGCGGAAAAGGTCGCAGTTCGATGGCGACAAAGGAAGAAGATGCGGTCGTCGAAATGTTCGTCACTTCGACCCATAATCCCGTGCTTTTCTTCACGAATACGGGCCGTGTCTATCGCTTGAAGGTATGGAAATTGCCCGAAGGCGGACCGCAAACCAAGGGGCGCCCCATGGTCAACCTTCTGCCTCTCGGCGATGACGAGCGCGTGACTAACGTTCTCCCCTTGCCGGAAGATGAGACGACCTGGTCCGAACTGAACATCGTGTTCGCAACCGAACAGGGCATGGTTCGCAGGAATTCAATGGATTCGTTCACGAACGTTCCGTCTAACGGCAAATACGCGATGGGCTTTGTCGAAGGAAGCGGCGACCGGTTGATCGGCGTCCGCCTTCTCACCGAAGAGCAGGAGATTTTTCTTGCGTCCGATGCCGGCAAGGCGATCCGCTTTGCAGCAAGCGATGCGCGCGAAACCAAAAGCCGTACCGGCATCGGCGTCCGCGGCATGAAGCTCAAGGATGGCGAAAAAGTCGTCTCGATGGCCGTACTGGACGCGGGCGAACGAGATACAGAAGTTCGCGATCAATACCTGCGTTCCGCAGACTGGAAGAACAACGAGAATGACTCCACTCTTGACGCCGCCAAGGCCGAAGAGATGGCCGAAGCGGAAGAGTTCATACTGACTCTATCGGAGCGAGGATACGGCAAGATATCTTCCGCCTACGAATACCGCACAACCGGACGCGGGGGCCAGGGCCTTACCAATATCGGTGAACCGTCCAAGAACCCCGACCGGAACGGTCCGGTTGTTGCCAGTTTCCCTGTGCGCCATGGCATGCAACTTATGTTGGTTACGGATCAGGCCAAATTGATCCGACTGCCGATCGATTTCCGTCACCTGATTGAAAACGGGTTCGAAAATCATTCCGGCTATTCAATCTCTGGGCGTGGATCCTCAGGTGTGTCGATCTTCAAAGTGGCGAAGGGCGAGAAGATCGTCAAAGCGGCACGGATCGACGAAACCGAAGAGCCTGAGAACGAGGCCGAGGAAGCGGTAGCCGATGAAATCGCGGACCGCGGTGGCTTGAACAAGACCGAACCCTACACCACGGCTCATTCGGACAAAAATATCGATGGGGAGCCGGGCGGATAAGTCTTTGCGGAGCTAGCTTTCGGTTAGACGGACCGCCTATCGCTGGATACTGCCAATCGGCAATCAGGCGACCGGAAGCTCACGTTCCTGTCGTAATGCCTGGACAACGCCGGTGGCGATCAGGAACTGGCCGCCGAAATAGAGCGGCCAGATTAGCCATGCAGTTACAGCTTCGGGCAGCACTGATGCTTCCCGCGCGAAAATACAAAGGTCGCTGATTACAAAGAGGACCGCACCTACCCCAACCCGATATCGGGAAAAGCGGCTAGTCCACGCTGCTGCAGCCATTGCGCCGACCAGCGCGGAATATGCTGTAGCCAGCACCCAGTTATCCAGCGGGTAGGTCATCAGACCGGCGATCACAGGTGTCAGAAGCAAAAGCCCGAAGGCTGCCACGGCTTGGGAACCGGTAATGCTTGTCCGTCGATTGCGCAGGTAGAGAACTATCGCGATCAAATGACCAATCGCAAACAGGCCGCCGCCAACAAGGTAGCTGATTTCCAGCGCCACATCCCCCAGCGCCCCAAAAGCCAGCACTCCAGAGATGAGCAATCCATCCAAGCCCCGCCCGCGGAATGCTGCATAGATCGCCAGGAAGGCGACCCCGGCCCCCTTCCACAGCATGAGCCAAGCGCCTCCGATCGGATCATCGGAAACGAAGAAATAGCTTATACCCGCGGCAAGACTGACGAGCAGCCATGGGCGATGATCGGAAAGGGCGCGTCTGGGCATGCGCGCGACGCTAGGCCTTGCCCGTACCCCCATGCAAGGATTACGGCGCGGGCGATGACCCATGATATCCACATAATCGGCGGCGGCCTCGCTGGAAGCGAAGCGGCGTGGCAGCTTGCAATCCGGGGCCACAAGGTGCGCCTTTCGGAAATGCGCGGCAGCGGCGAGATGACGCCTGCACATCAGACCGATGGTCTGGCGGAACTGGTATGTTCCAACAGCTTCCGTTCCGATGATGATACGAAGAACGCGGTCGGGCTGCTTCATCACGAGATGCGTCGCCTGGACAGCCTCATCATGCGCGCCGGCGAAGCCGCTCGCGTGCCTGCAGGATCGGCAATGGCGGTCGACCGCGATGTTTTCTCAGCGGAGGTTCAACGCGCGCTCGACGAACACCCCAATGTAACAGTGATTCGCGAGCGTGTGGACGCCCTTCCACCCGAAGGTCCGACCATCGTCGCCACCGGCCCGCTGACCGCACAGGCGCTGGCGGAGAGCATCGTTGGAGCAACCGGGCAGGACCGACTTGCTTTCTTCGACGCAATCGCTCCCATCGTTCACCGCGACAGCATCGACATGTCGAAATGCTGGATCCAGAGCCGCTGGAACAAGCGCACCGAGGCCTCGAACGAGGATGGCGACTACATCAACTGCCCGATGACCAAGGAGCAGTACCTCGCCTTCCATCAGGGTCTCATGGACGGCGAGAAGACCGAATTCCGCGAATGGGAAGCCGACACACCTTATTTCGACGGATGCATGCCGATCGAGGTCATGGCCGCGCGCGGAGTCGAGACTTTGCGCTACGGACCGATGAAAGGCGTCGGTCTCGACAACCCCTATGACACCAGCGAGGAACACCCGCAGGGCAAGTGGCCCTATGCCGTGGTGCAGCTGCGCCAGGATAACAAGCTCGGCACGCTGTGGAACATGGTCGGATTCCAGACGAAGTTGAAATATGGCGCTCAAACAGAATTGTTCCGGACGATCCCCGGGCTGGAAAACGCAGAGTTTGCTCGTCTGGGCGGCCTTCACCGGAATACCTTCATCAACTCACCCCTGGTGCTGGACCGGCAACTGCGCCTGAAGGATGCTGGGCACATCCGATTTGCCGGACAGATTACAGGCTGCGAAGGCTATGTCGAAAGTTCGGCCGTCGGCCTGATGGCTGGCCTAATGGCTTCGGCGCAGATGGCGGGGCGCGACTGGACGCCGCCGCCCCGCACGACGGCTTTCGGCGCCTTGCTCAGCCATATTACAGGCGACGCAGAAGCCGACACATTCCAGCCCATGAATGTCAACTTCGGCCTCTTTCCGCCGCTACATGAGGTGAAGAAAAAGCAGCGCAAGGAAGCGTATACGGACCGAGCCAAGGCAGATTTCGGTACGTGGCTTTCAACGATGGAAGCCATACCGGCTTAACAGGCGCAGGATCGTTTCGTTCTGGGTTTCGGAGCAGTTGTAGCAAACTCCCTGGGCGTCAGCTGGTTATCATTATCGGCATCGGCGCCTTCGAACTTATCGACTGTGGCAACTGCCCACTCCTCGAAATCGAGGAGGTTGTTTCCGTCCTTGTCCAGCTTTCGAAATGCTGCCGAACGGCTGGACAGCATCTCGGTGCGCGTAATGCGCCAATCGCGATTTCGGTCGTAGCGGAAGAATCGCTTCTGCTCTTTGGTAAGCTCGCTTGCTTCCGGCGGTGCGGGTCCCACCATCTCTCCCGGATCGCTGGGCGGTACTTCAGGCAATTCTGCTTCGGCCACTCCCTGTTCCGGCGGTGGAGCCCCGCGTTCGACCTGCGCCCTGCCCTGCCACCAGAAGGCGCCCAAGCCTACCAGTGCCAGCGCCACCATCGCCCCTAAAAGTATTCGATTGATGGCTCTCGCTCCTAGATCGATCCTTGACGATACTAACGCCCAAACACACTCAGCCGCAAGGCCGCCAGTGGACTAAGGCGGTCTCCCATCAGCCGTATTCCACCTTTGTCGAGCGAACGCTCTGCCAACCCGGCAAGCACTGCCAGAGGTCGCATATCCTTCGGTAAGTTATGCCAGTCTCCGTCCTCGTCAGACATCCCGATACGAGCGAGAGCGCGATCATTCTCATCGGGCAGGAAATAGGCAAGTTCGGCCATAGCCCACAGGCAACCTCCGCTGCGCGCATCTTGGGTGGAATGCGCCAAACCCAGCCGCATCGCTATCGCTTCGGCTAGCGATGCTCTCCCATCGACAAATTCGGCCAAAGCGGCATCGCCAAGGGGAGGGGTGCCCAGTAGCGCTTCCCATCCATCCAGACCATCAATCAGTTTGGCAGCGTCGTTGCCCCAAGCTTCGCCGATCAAATCCAGAAGGATATCCCCACGGGGCCTCCGAGTGGGCGGTTCGTTCAGTTGGTCTCGCCACCATGCTATACGCATCTGGGCAAGGAGAGGCTCCTTTGCCCCCAGGACGTATGTGCCGATACGCGCATCGAGAGCGAAAACACTCAACCAAATGCTGCGATTGGATCCACCACTTGCCAGAGCGACACGCATCGCTTCCGGTAATTCCTGAACGAGATCGTCCGACATTGATCGGGTCAGAGCCGAGGACGATAAGCCTGTCAAGCAAGCGCACCGTGCGCGACCTGAGACGGCATCCTCAGTCCCTGTAGCAGACCTTTTTCACAGCTTTTACGATGCGAGGCGTATCGATCAAAGCCAGCTTTTCGAGGTTTGCGGCATAGGGC
>CATMNW010000066.1 GCA_950071875.1 uncultured Erythrobacteraceae bacterium
GCGGCTGGATCAGATCGTGACTGGCAGCAGCAAGGAAGCGCGTCTTGGACTGGGTCGCAGCTTCGAGCTTCTCGTTTGCCTCGATAAGCTGACGCGTACGCTCCGCGACCTTCTGCTCGAGCGCCTGCTCGGCCCGGCGCTCTGCCGTCACATCGCTGTAGCTGGTCACATAGCCGCCGCCCGGCGCCGGATTGCCGACGATCAGCATGATGCGCCCGTCGGGCTGCTCGCGTTCCATGCGGTGCGTCCTGCCTGCCCGCATGTGGTCGAGGCGGCGCGCGATCTGGCGCTCGATCTCGTCTTCGTCAGTGCCGCCGAGCCGCAGATTGAAGCGGATGAGCTCTGCGATTGGCGTTCCCACACTGGCCAGTTCGTCGGGCAGTCCGAACATTTCCTGATAGCGGCTATTCCATGCCACGAGGTTCATGTCGGCATCCACCAGCGCCACGCCCTGGTCGATGTTCTCGATCGCGAGCTGGAGCAGGTCGCCGCTGAAAGTCAGGCGCCGGTTGGTCTCGTCGAACATGGCGACGACCTTTTCCAGTGGCACCGGGTCGCCCTGTGACCAGCTCGCCATCAGCATCTGGGCCGACGGCGTTCCTACGACCCCAGCAATAGTGCGCTCGGCAAGCGCCATCACTTCCTGGTCGGCAGGCGCGTCGTCGCGATAGGCGTCCCGGAGGGTTTCGAGCGCCCGCTTCTGGCCGACGAATTGCGCGAGCAGGAGGCGGATGTCGCCGACGCGTTTGCTGGTTGCGAAAGAAGGGCGCGTACCCGGGGGTGTCATGGCCACGAATGCCGCAGCCTGCGCGGCATCCACAAGCGTTTCCCGGCCGAAAGCAGAACCGGTCCAATAGGCAGCGACATTGGCGCCGAGGCTGAGGAGCACGCCTGAAACGAGCATATCGGGATGGATTGCAAGCGGCGGGGCCTGTCCTGTCGCCGAGGGAAGGATGAGCAACGTCAGCCAGCACACGAAGCCCGCGACCAGCCCGCTGACCATGCCCACCTTGTTGCCGTGGCGGCTGACCATGCCCAGCACCAGCCCGGGCGCAAACTGCGCCATCGCTGCGAAGGCCAGCGTGCCGAGGCCAGCAAGGTTCGCGGCGGCACCGAAGCCCAGATAGAACAGGTAGGCGAAGAACAGGAGCGCCGCGATGACGAGGCGCCGTACCATGAGGAGGCGGGTCGCAAGCCGGGAACGGTCCCCTCGCCCGCGCAGCTCTCGCCGGAATACAAGCGGCGACACGAGGTCGTTCGTAATCATGGCCGAGAGCGCCACGCTGGCGACCACGATCATGCCGGTCGAAGCCGCGAAACCGCCGATAAAGACGAACAGTGCGAGAGCCTCGTTCCCGCTGGCCAGCGGCAGGGCCATCACGATCATGTCCGAAGGCGTGGACGCTGGCAGGATGGCCAGGCCCGCCAACACGATCGGGACAATCACCAGAGAGGTCAGCAGGAGGTAGCCAGGGAAGAGCCACTGCATCGTGTGGCTTGCCCGGTCGGTCTGGGCCTCCACGAAGGTCATGTGGAACTGCCGCGGAAGGCATAGCGCGGCACAAGCTGCGATAAGCGTCAGTATGGCGAAGCGGGCATCGATCTGCGTGGCAGAAAAGGGCGAGGCCTCGGCCATCGTGGTGCTTTCCGTGGCGAAGATGAGCATTAGGGCAAAGGCTGCCACAGCCAGCAATGCGAGGAGCTTCACGACGGATTCGACGGCGATCGTGAGGACCAGCCCCGCATTGTCGCCGGCGCTGTCTCCCCTGCGCGAACCGAACAGGATCGCGAACAATGCCATGCTGCCCGCCACGAGCAGGACCAGCTCATCTGCCGAAACGCTGGATTGCAGGTCGGGATCGAGGGCAAGCAGCGTTGCGCCGACCGATTGGAGTTGCAGCGCCATGTATGGCAGCGAACCAATGGTGGCGATAACCGTCACCAGCGCCGCGACCAGTGCACTCTTGCCGTAACGGGCCGAAAGGAAGTCGGCGATCGAGGTGGAATGCTGCGCCTTCGCCTGCGCGAGGATGCGCCGCACCAATCCGTAGCCGACTGTGAAAACGAGGATCGGTCCAAGGTAGATGGGCAGGTAGTGCCAGCCCGCACTCGCCGCCGATCCTACCCCGCCGAAAAAGGTCCAGCTGGTGCAGTAGACCGCGAGGCTGAGGCCGTAGATCCAGTCGCGCCTGCGCCGGGAAAGCGCGTGCCCCGACTGGCCGAGCCGGTCCTGCCGCGCAGCCAGCCAGAATAGCAGCGCGAGATAAAGCGTAGCCGCCAGGATTGCTGCACCAAACAGCATCTCATCCTCCCTCCGCTTGCCAGCCTAACCCAAGGCCGTGAACTTGCAAAGAAAAGGGCGACACCGCGCGGTGCCGCCCCTCTCCTGCGAGAGCCACCAAGGGCTTAGTGGGCGTGGGCTTCCCCTGCTCCGCGCGGGACGCGGATAGAGTCCACCAGCTTCTTGATCTCGACCGGCGGACTGGCCGTCATCTTCGAGACCGCGATGGCGATGGCGAAGTTCAGCACCATGCCGACCACGCCAATGCCTTCGGGAGAGATGCCGAAGAGCCAGTTCTCCGCCACGTTCGCTTCCGGGTTCATCAGCTTGAAGTAGAAGATGTAGCTGAAGGTGAAAGCGAGGCCTGAGACCATACCCGCGATCGCCCCTTCTTTGTTCATCGACTTCGAGAAGATGCCCATGAAGATGGCCGGGAACAGGCTGGCAGCGGCAAGGCCGAAGGCAAAGGCGACCACCTGCGCCACCCATCCTGGCGGATAGATGCCGAGATAACCTGCCACCACGATCGCCGCTGTTGCCGCAATTCGCGCTGCCATCAGCTCGCCCTTCTCCGATATGTCCGGCTTGAAGGTCGATTTGAGCAGGTCGTGGCTGACCGAGCTGGAGATCACCAGCAACAGGCCCGCTGCCGTCGACAAGGCTGCGGCTAGGCCACCGGCTGCAACCAGTGCGATTACCCATCCCGGCAGATTGCCGATCTCGGGGTTGGCGAGGACCATGATGTCGCGGTCGACATAGACCTCGTTCTCGCTGTCGGCGACCGGCGCATTGGTCACCACGCGTTCGCCCGAGGCACCCGTGCCTTCACCGAATTCCGGTGCGCCTGCGAAGGCATCACCGCTGCGATACTGCATGACGCCGTCGCCGTTCTTGTCCTGGAAGGCGATGAGGTCATTGCGCTCCCAGTTCTTGAACCACTCGGGAGCCTGCGAATACTCGGTTTCGTTCACAGTATCGATGAAGTTGATCCGGGCGAAGGCACCGACCGCGGGTGCGGTCGTGTAGAGCAGCGCGATGAATACCAGCGCCCAGCCAGCCGACTTGCGGGCATCGGACGCCTTGGGAACCGTGAAGAAGCGCACGATCACATGCGGGAGACCCGCCGTGCCCACCATCAGCGCAAGCGTGATGCAGAACACGTCGATCATGCTCTTCGACCCGTCGGTATACTCCCCGAAGCCCAAGTCGCTCAGCACGAGATTGAGCTTCTGCAGGACGTACAGGCCGGACCCGTCGTTCACCGTCGAACCCAGGCCGATCTGCGGGATCGGGTTGCCCGTGATCATGAAGCTCAGGAAGAACGCCGGCACCATGTAGGCGAAGATCAGCACGCAGTATTGCGCGACCTGCGTATAGGTGATGCCCTTCATCCCGCCGAGCACGGCGTAGACGAAGACGATGCCCATGCCGATGATGACGCCCCAGAAGATCTGCACGTCGAGGAAGCGCGAGAACACGATCCCCACGCCGCGCATCTGGCCTGCGATATAGGTGAAGCTGATGAAGATTAGGCAGATCACCGCCACCACTCGCGCGGTCTTGGAATAGTACCGCGTGCCGATGAAATCAGGGACGGTGAACTGGCCGAACTTGCGGAGGTACGGCGCCAGCAGGAGGGCAAGTAGCACGTAGCCGCCGGTCCAGCCCATCAGGTAGACGCTGGCATCATAGCCGAGGAAGGCGATGAGGCCCGCCATCGAGATGAAGCTTGCCGCGCTCATCCAGTCGGCGGCGGTTGCCATGCCGTTCACGACCGGGTTCACCCCGCCGCCGGCAACGTAGAATTCCTTCGTCGAACCGGCCCGCGACCAGATCGCGATACCAATGTACAGCGCGAAGCTGAGGCCGACGAAAATGTAGATCAGGGTCTGTGTGTCCATGATCGCCTCCTCAGTCGTCGAGATCGTACTTGCGCTCGAGCGCCTTCATACGGACGACGTAGAAGACGATGAGCGCGATGAAGATGTAGATGGAGCCCTGCTGGGCGAACCAGAAGCCGAGAGGGTATCCGCCGAGCATGAATTGGTCGAGGAAGTCGCGGAACAGGATTCCGGCCCCGAAGGAGCAGGCGAACCAGATCGCCATGAGTGAGACCAGCAGGCGGATATTGTCGCGCCAGTAGGCGCCCTCCGCTTCGCTGGTGGTGTGGGTGTCTGTCTCGTCGGCCATCGCCTCCCCCTTTCCTCTCTCTGTTCACCGCCCGTAGATTCGGGAGCTTCAAAGCAAGGCTAGGCAGGCCATGTCACCGCGACGAGCGCGACATTAGTCTAATGGCTTTCGATGGCTCCAAGCCGCGTGTCCGCCGACATTCGCGACAACTGGGCGAGCAGCAGCTCTGCAGCCGCAATGGCATCGGCCAGCGCGTCGTGTTGATCGTGCGCTGGCAGATTGTAACGTTCGCGGGTTGCGGCGAGGCGATAGGCCTCGCCGCCCGGAAGATTGGGCTTCAGCTTGCGTTCGAGCGCCAGCGTGCAGACGGTCCTGACCGGAATGGCGAGACCCAAGGCGGCTTTGGAAATGCGGGCAATGGCATCACGCTCGACGCTCGCCCCATGCGCAACGATGATCTTCCCGGCGAATTCGCGCAGAAAAAGATCGACGGTGTCCAGCAAGGCAGCGCCGCCGCGCGCACGCTGCTCTCCGATCCCGTGAACGATCACTGCCCGATCGTCGAGCTGTCGCAAGCTGCGGACGTCGGTGCTTCGCGCCGAAAAAAGATCGATGCCTCCGTAGCTCACTGCGACCCAACCTGCCTGCAACACATGCGCGCCGCGTGCGAGGCCGTCCAATTCGAAGTCGAGCGCCATCAGCGGCGCTTCCAGAACGGGCGTATCTGATGAAGGCCAAGGGGCAGCCGAGTAGGCTTCCAGAGCGGGTATTCCGCTCTCTTGGCACGCGCGCAGCGCTCGCTCGAACTGCCAGCGGTGGACGCGCTCAAACAATGCCGCCGGCCATGTTGCGCTTCACCGATTCCAGCCCGTCGCGAATTACGGAAAAGCTGTCCTTGAGATAGTTGCGCTCAAGCGGCGAAAGCTCTCCGGGCGCGATGGCGTTATCGGGATCCTTGCCACTGCGCAGTTGCTCTGCGTGATGCGCGATCCTGAGTTCGTTCACGAACAGCATCGCATCTCTCAGGCTGTCGGCATCGCTTCGAGCCATGTGGCCGGTTTCGGCGAGCCATTCCAGCCGCTCGAGAGTTCCGACGGCAGGGCTTCCTTCCGCCAGCGAAAGCGCGCGGGCAATATCTATGATTGGAAGGATCGCCTGCTTCTTGGCATCGAAGACCTTCTGGCCGTCGCTCGATTTCTCGAGCACCAGATTGCGGAAAATGCCCAATGGGATGCGGGTGCGCTGGGCATCGCGGGCAAGATAGCTTAGGAAGAGCGAATAGGATTTGGCCTTCTGCCGCACGTCTTCGTGGAGCTGCCGGGCAAGTTCTATATTTCCCGACACCACGCGCATGTCGAAGAAAATCGTAGCGCGCAGGATGCGGTCTTCGTCCGGTTCGCTGATCCATTGGCCGAACCGGTCGCGCCACCCTGAAAGCGTGAGGCGCTGCGCGGCATTCTTCGCCATGATGCCGCCCTTGCAATAGACGAAGCCGCATTCGTGGAGGAGGTCGGAAAGCCACTCTCCGAAAGCTTCGAAATATCTCTCGCCAGCCGCGTCGACATCGTCGGACAAGATCAGGCCGTTGTCCTGGTCCGACCCTACCAATTGCTCGCCGCGGGCCAGCGAGCCGAAGACGAGCAGCGCGTAGGGACAGGGTGGCGGTCCTAGCTCGATTTCGGCGAGCTCGGCTGCGCGCCGGTGGACGGCTTCGCCGAGCGCGGAGGTGAAGCGCATCACGTGTTTCGCCTGAAAACCGCTCGATTCCATCCGCGCGAAGCCTTCGGGGATGCTTTGTGCCGCTGCGATCAGCGCCTCGCGGTTGCGGGCCTTCGCCACTTTCGTACCGGTATCGATCGTGCTGTCGCCGAGGAAGGCGAGGATGTCGGTGGCGCTCAGGATGGAGCGCAGATCGCCCTCGGCCGAAACGACGGGCACATGGCGAAAACCGCCAGCAGTCATGTGGGCCATTGCCTCGGACAGGCTAGCGGTCTCAGGCAGCAGCACGGGGTCTGGCGTCATGACTTCGCTTACGGGCGTATCGAGATCGATCCTCGCCGCAACCACGCGGTTGCGCAGGTCCTTGTCCGTCAGGATGCCGCAGATCCGTTCGTTCTCGCACACTGCCAGCGTGCTGACACTGTGTTCGCTCATGGTCTTCGCGGCGTCGGCGATCCGGTCGTCCGGTTGGCACGAGACCGACGGGCGATGCCTCTGAAGTCCGGCAATGCTCGTTTCTTCGAGGATATTGGAGCGCTTCTGCGAGAGGTCGCGCACGGCACTGCGCAGCCGCTCACTCTCGTTCTCGGCGAAGAAGTCGCGCACCTCCCGCGATCCGTCGCGTAGGCGGTGGAATTCGGCCGTGGGGAGGAGGTAGGCGAGCGTATCTTCGAGGGCAAGGGTCGTGTTTCGCACCTCGCCGCCGCGCAAGAGCGAAGGGTAAGCGAACAAGCCGCCCAGCTCCATGCGCGCGGTCAAATCTTCGCCCGCCAGCCGCAATTCCACCGCGCCCGACCGGATGATGAACAGATGTTCGTTTTGCGAACCGGCTTCGAGAATGGTTTGCCCCGCACGAAAGTATCGCACGCTGATCTTGCGGGCGAGGGCGGCGATGCGCTCGCCATCGAGGCGATCGAGCGGAGGCACGGTCTTGAGGAAGGTCTCGATCGAAGCCAGTTCGCTATTCATGCCCCTACGCTAGCACCTGTTTGCCGCAAGTCGTCAGAGACTTTGGTAGCAAAGGCCCCACGTAAAGCAGAAGGACCACTTTCAACCCAGGGTCCGACATTGGCGGTGCCGATTACCGGAGCAATTCTGCAGGTCCGCTTTCAGCTATCCTTAGGAAGAGTTCGAAAGTCTGAAATTAGGGCGCAAAGCGGTCACTTCATTGTCGAAAACCAATAACGTGGTAATGCCTTGGTGTGAGCGATGCTATCCCCCCATGGTCACCCTACGAGGGTCGAGCCAACTTAGTCTCTAGCGGCCGCAAGACGCTAGTTTCAGCATTCGGTGATGTTGTGAGTTGCCGGGCTGGCTTCTCTCCCGCGGAGCTGCCGGATATTTTCGCAGCGCCGAGGGATAATGGTGAAAACGACGCGGCACGCGATCTTGTACAATTGGACGCCGAGCTTATGGCTCACATGTTCGCGATCGGAAAGTTGGACACCTTCGGACGGCCGCTGGGTGGTGGCGAAGTTGTTACGATTCCCATGGCGCACTGGGAGCTTGACGATCCGCTACCACGCTTTGCGACCGGTGCATTCAATCTCAAGCACTGGTGGGAGGCGTCGGCAGAACTAACTCACCGTATCTTTGTGGATACGAAGCAGTTTGATCGTTGGCTCGCATCGCTACAGCCGCTTGGACCCTTGACCAATCGCCAAGTGGAGGCGATCCTCGATCCGCAAAAGCGAGCGGTCCGAGCGATAGCTAGTGACGCTACCGTCAAGGCATCCAGTCAAGCGTCATTCGACGAAGCTCAAAGCCAGCTGTCCCCCGATCCGCCCGGCGTGGGACCGGTTCTCATGACGCTTGATGAAGTCTGCGATCTGACCCGGAGGAGTTCCTCCACGATTTACACCAGTATGGAAAAGGGCATATTCCCCGAACCCATTAAGCTTGGATCAAGTAGCAGATGGCTCAAGAGCGAAGTTCTTGCCTATATTGCGGAACAGGTCGCAAAACGGGGTGGTAGCTAACGACGCCGGCGGCGCGGGCTGTTGATGACTTCCCCCACAGGAATCGCGCCTTCCATAACCATATCCGCCCAACGTTGTGCGAGTTCTCGGCGCCGCGGCATATATGCCGCGCGGTTGTATCGAAGCTCGCTGGCACTCATTCCTTTGGGGGTATGGGCCAGCATCAGATCAATAATCATGCGATCTGCCAGAAGACGCACATCGCTCCCTAGTTCGCGCTCGGCCTGCTCATTCATGATGGTCGAAAAGCTGGAGCGCCAGCCATGCGGTACGTGACGCCCCTTATATCCTTCGCGATTGTACAGATAGCCGATCGCATTCTCGCTGATCGGTTTCAGACCTGAACGCGCGCCTGGAAAAACGAATGGCGAGCGCCCTGTCAGCCAACGTACAGCGCGTAGCGCTTCCACCGCTTGGGATGAGAGGGGGACGGGATGATCGAATGCTTCATCGCCACGAAGGTGGAGTTCCTGCTTGATTTTGTCCGCTGGCACTTTCCAGAGCGCATCGCTGCTGTCTGCATTGGGATTAGCCCAGTCGATGCCGGTGATATCGTCCCACTCCATGAAACGTACCATGCCGGGCCTTTGCGCAGTCAGGGCCAGCAGACGGGCAGCGAGACGATTGACCGGGGAAGCACCTGCTCGATCGACGTCGCCGATCATAGTACGGATGGATCCCACATCGAGCAGAGCAGGATAACGTTTCGGTGGCGGCAGTGGCTTGAGTGCATCGTTGATATCCGATGCTGGGTTTTCAAGCTTTGCGCCTTCAGCATTGGCATACCGATAGATCGCAGCCACGCGCTGCTTGATCCGGCGTGCGGTCTCTATCGCACCGCGGCTCTCGATCTTGCGTAGAATCGATAGCAGCAAGGGCTTGTCGATCTCGGCCAGCGGCATCGATCCGAGATCGGGGAAGATATCGCGTTCGAGGCTGGTAATGACATCGGCCGCATGGACTGGCTTCCAGCGCTCGATTTGAAGCGCGTGCCACTCGCGCGCCACCTTCTCGAATGATTTTCCCGAATCATCTGCGCCAACCAGCCGTCCGCGCTTTGCGGCGTGGCGGGGATCACGACCCTCACGCAGGATCTTCTTTGCCTCGTCTCGCTTTTCGCGCGCATCGGCCAGAGAAATCTCTGGGTATGTCCCCAGGGTCAGCAGCCGTTCCTTCCTTTCGAAACGGTATTTGTAGCGCCAGCTTTTATGCCCACTTGCCGATATGTGCAGGTGCAGGCCACGACTGTCGGCGAGCTTGTAAGCCTTGTTCCTTGCGGTTGCCGCGCGCACTGCCTTGTCCGTCAGCATTCGATACCCCCAATGAGATCTGCCCGCTACCCCCAGCTTACCCCCATTTGCAATCGGCTAGGGTCGGATGGCTTCGGACAGCACAGGAGCCGCAAATGGCAGAATTGTAAAGCTTTCTGCGCGATTATCGAGATGGCTGGATGAACCAGAAAAGGCTGGTGGCGGAGCAGGAGGGATTCGAACCCTCGATACGGGGTTACCGTA
>CATMNW010000067.1 GCA_950071875.1 uncultured Erythrobacteraceae bacterium
GTTGATCCCCAGGTGCAGATCGTAAAGCTTGGGAATGGGCGTGAACGGCAGCTTTCCATAGAATAGCTGTTCATATTCCGCCGCCAGCGGCGAATTGGCGGCAATCATCGCGGCTGCGGCCACCAGAATGAGCAAGATGCCCGCCGATGCGTCGCTGACGAACAGCGCGCGGACAGGGGCGAAGACGAGGCGGAAGGCTGAAGGACGTTCGTTCATCTTGGCGATGCTCTTTTTCGCAAAGCGTCCCATGTTGCAAGCCTTGATAGGCCCGGTTATCCAGATTGGCAGGGGGTACGGGGAAATACTAGGGTCGTTTACCATCGCCGAATGGTTCGTGCTGGTGCAGCATGAACTGCTTTTGTTCGCCGCAGCTTTCTTCGCGCTGGGGCTGGTCGACGAATTCGCGCTCGACCTCACTTATGTCTGGTTTCGCCTGACCGGCCGGATCCGCACGCAGCAGCTTACCGATGACGATGGCAGCGGGGTGCCAACCCTGGCCGGTCGCGCTGCCGTTTTCATACCGACATGGCAGGAAGCATCGGTCATCGGGTCGACCCTTGCGCATATGCTCGATGCCTGGCCGCAGGATCAGCTCACCGTTTATGTCGGCTGTTACCGCAACGATGCCGAAACGATGGCTTCGGTGATCGCAGCGGTTCGCGGAGACCCGCGCGTCCGGCTCGTAATTCACGGCCGTGACGGGCCGACCTCCAAGGCCGATTGCCTCAACCGGTTGTATCGCGCACTGCAGGCAGACGAAGAGCGTGCGGGAGCCACCGCAAGGATGGTGATACTCCACGATGCGGAAGACATGGTCGATCCCGCGGCACTTCCCTTGCTCGACGAAGCATTGTGGCACGCGCATTTCGTGCAGTTGCCCGTAATGGCGCTGCCGCAGCCGGATTCGCGCTGGGTCGGTTCGCACTACAGTGACGAGTTCGCCGAATCCCACAGCAAGGCACTGGTCGTCCGCGATGCGCTTGGTGCAGCCATACCCGGTGCCGGGGTAGGCTGCGCAATCGCGCGCGGATCGCTGGATCGCCTTGCCCGCGAACAGGATGGCAAGCCCTTCGCGGAGGAATCACTCACGGAGGATTACGAGCTCGGCCTCAAGATCTCCCGGGCGGGCGGAAGGGGGCGTTTCATCCGCGTTCGCGGCGCAGACGGGCGGCTGGTGGCTACACGCGCATTCTTTCCGTCGCGTCTCGATGCTTCGGTCCGTCAGAAAACCCGCTGGATGCATGGGATTGCACTGCAGGGATGGGATCGGCTGGGCTGGAGCAGGGAGCCCGTCGACCTGTGGATGCAGTTGCGCGACCGCCGCGGGCCACTGGCGGCAATCCTGCTACTGCTTGCCTACCTGCTGGTCATCGTCGTCGCGGTCGGCATCCTGCTCGACCAGTTGGGAATCATCGACCAGCCCCCGAGCGGTCCGCTGCTTACGATATTGCTGGGGATCAACCTTGGTGGCTTCCTGATGAGATTTGTCGTGCGCGCCTGTTTCACCGCCAGGGAATACGGTTGGCGCCAAGGCCTGCTCGCGATCCCACGTACTTTCGTTTCGAACATTATCGCGATCATGGCCGGCAGACGGGCCCTGGTTGCGTATATACGTACTTTGCGCGGCGCCCCGATCGTGTGGGACAAGACCGAACACCGCGATCATCCCGCCTTGCTGATCCCAATGGAGCGGCAAGCGTGAATCCATCCACTGCCCGACGACAGGGCCAACCCGTGTTGTTTCTCGCCCTGCTGGTTGCCGGATGGTTCCTCTTGCGCGTGCTGACATGGCAGGATCCCTGGCCGACCCTTCCCGAAGGGCTGCAGATCGCCGCCGCCAGCCATTCGGCAGAGGGCGAGGTCGCGTCGTCAAAGGCATTTTCGACGGACGGACCGTCGCCAGCATCCAATCTCGCGAGGCATGCCAATGACAGTTCTCTCGGGTTCGTCGCTAACAGAGTCGACTCCCCGATAGCTATTGTGTCGCGGGTGACCAGCGCATCGGAACTGGTGCGGCAACATTTCGACAGTGACCAGGATAAGCCGGCGCGCCCATCGTCCGGTTCTGATCCGAAGGCTGGCTTTCCATTGGCCCAGGCTTCGGTGAAATCGGCTCGCGATGGGCTTGGTACAGATGAGACGCTTGCCCCCCCGGACAATCAGCGGCGATGGCGGTTCGACGGATGGGTAAGCCTCCGCGAAGGTGGCGCTTTGAGTCCCGAAGGGGGCGCTCTGCCGGCAAGTTATGGTGCGAGCCAGGTCGGAGCTGTACTGGCTTATCGGGTGGCTCCGTCCAGCGCGTTGTCCCCGGCGGTCTATGTCAGGGGCAGTCGTGCCCTCATCGAAGACGGTGAGAGCGAAGTTGCGGCCGGGCTTCGCGTCAGGCCTGCGCAGAATATCCCGATCGACCTGCATGTCGAAGCGCGGGTCACCGACCGCCCGGCCGGAACCGAAATCCGCCCGGCCGTTTTTGCCACGGCTGGCTTCTATGATGTGGCGCTGGCCGCTGGGGTGCGAGCACGCGGATATGCGCAGGCGGGTTACGTCCACGGGGAATTCGCGACAGCCTTCGCAGATGGCAAATTCATTGCCGAGCGTACGCTGGCCCGCCACAATGCCGGAGCAATTCATTTTGGTGCCGGTGCCTGGGGCGGTGCCCAGGAAGGAGCCTCCCGGCTCGATATCGGGCCCAGCATTTCTTCCGATCTGAAGCTGGGCCAAGGTGGTGCACGACTCGAACTCGATTACCGTTTTCGCATCGCCGGAAACGCGGAACCGGCAAACGGTGCGGTTCTGACCTTGTCGACGGGCTTTTAGTCGCGCCTTTCGCTTTTATCCTCAACGCCCCTGCGATAGGGCGGACAGATGGACGTCTACCTGCCAATCGCGAACCTGTCCGTGAACGGACTGTGGATCGTCGCGCTCGGCGGGCTCACGGGCATTCTGTCCGGTCTTTTCGGGGTGGGTGGAGGCTTCCTGACGACGCCCCTGCTGATCTTCTACGGCATACCCCCGACCGTCGCCGCGGCATCGGCATCGACGCAGGTGACCGGGGCCAGCGTGACCGGGGTCCTCGCTCACGGAAAACGGGGCGGGGTCGACTATCGCATGGGTCTGGTCATGGTGGCGGGTGGCGTGATCGGGTCGGGCTTCGGTGCTCTGCTGTTCCGGTTTTTCCGGTCGATCGGCCAGATCGATGTCGTTATCAGCGCGCTTTACGTCATCCTGCTCGGTAGTATCGGCCTGCTCATGGCGCGCGAGGCCGTGCAGGCGCTTCGCGGTACCGGCAGCAAGCAGGCGGCGAGAAGGCGGCACCATCCGTTGGTCGCCAGCCTGCCGATGCGGTGGCGCTTCTACCGCTCGGGCCTGTATATCTCGCCGCTGGCACCGCTGGTTGTCGGCATCGCAGTGGGTATCCTGACCATGCTCATGGGGGTCGGGGGCGGGTTCATCCTCGTGCCTGCGATGCTCTACATCCTCGGAATGAGTGCCAATGTCGTGGTCGGCACCTCGCTCTACAACATTCTGTTCGTGACCATGGCCAGCACGATCATGCACTCGCTGACCACGAAGGCGGTCGATATCGTCCTGGTATTCCTCCTGCTGGTGGGTTCGGTGACCGGTGCGCAGCTGGGCTCGCAAATCGCGGTCAAGGCAAAGCCGGAGATCCTGCGCCTGATCCTTGCGACGATCGTGCTTCTCGTGGCCTTCCGCATGTTCCTTGGCCTGTTCTACCAGCCCGACGAAATCTACACGGTGTATCCGCTGTGAGGGCGCTGCTTCTTCTCGCCTTTGCATTCGCGCTGATGGGGCAACGCGACCCGATCCTGGTGCCCGAAGTGAGCCAGCACGAAGTGCAGGTGCGGCAGGGTTTCACCGGGACCGAGCTGCTCCTGTTCGGTGCCGTGCTCGACCCGATGGGGCGCGCGGCGGGGAGCGATTACGACATCGTCGTCGTCCTGAAGGGCCCTTCCGAACCGGTTCGCCTGCGCGAGAAGGAGCGGTTCGTCGGCGTATGGGTCAATGCTGCCAGCAGCGACTTCCGATCGGTCCCGTCCTATTTCGCCGTGGCATCTTCGCGGCCCGTATCCGACATCGTCGATGAGAAAACGGCTGCGATCTACGAATTCGGCACCGAGTATATTCAATTGTCGCCGAGCGGGGCAATCGACCCCGAGGAACAGGCCCGCTTCGCATCCGGACTGGTGGACCTGAAAACGCGCCAGGATCTGTACAGCGAAGATTTCGGCGGGGTGCAGATCAGCGAACAGGTGCTTTACCAGGCGCGGATCAACCTGCCGTCCAATGTCACGACCGGTACCTATACCGCAGAAACCTTCGCGGTTCGCAGTGGACGCGTCATCGCTTCCGCCATGACCGAGGTGACGGTCCAGAAAGTCGGCTTCGAGCGCCTGGTTGCCGATTACTCGCAGGAATGGGCCCTTGTTTACGGATTGCTTGCAGTCTTCCTCTCGGTTGGAATGGGCTGGGCTGCGGGCCGGTTGTTTGCCCTGATCTGACAAGGCCCGCGCGGGCTGCCGTTGACGACATATTAAGCACTTTGGTGCAGTCGGGCAGGGCGCGCACGGGACGCGTATCAAGGCAGGGTACGGGCAGACTAATGAACGACATGGGCAATCCGAATAATCGAACCTTCGATCCGTCCACGGAAGAAGGCGCCCAGCCCCCCCGTTCGCGCAGCAGCAGCTTGCGTGACCGCATCCTGCGCAATTCCGAACAAGCGGGCGCTGCGCCTGCCGCGTCGCGTTCGGGCTACGTACACCAGCCGCAGGCACCCGCCGCTCCGGCTTCCGATCAGGCTGCGCCGCCGGCCCGGCCACAAGTTTCCATCGCGCCCGAACAGATCGCGCAGCGTCCGATGCCTTCGAGCGACGAAGCGGCCCATGGCTTCACCCCGGTGGCGCCTGAACCCAAGCTGGGACAAGCTCCTCCGCGCCCGTCCGAACTCGCCCGGAAAACAGCGCCCGAGAAGAAGCCCGAGCCTGCGCCCGAACCCCAGAATGCCAGCGAAAATGCGACGCAGCCGATCGGCGTCGTCCTCGAGATCGCCGGTTCCGGTTCGCAGATAGCGATCGACCTGCAGCGACTTACCGAATGCGCCGACGACGAGGATCCCTCGATCGCAATGGCAGGGCAGGTCGGTTCGCAGATCAAGATCCGCGTCGGGAACAGCTGGCTGCTGGCGAGCGTCCGCAACCAGCGGCAGGACCGCAAGGCCGGCAGCATCCTCGCCAATATCGATTTCCTTGGCGAAGGCATCGAAGAGAAGCTGACCGGCAGGCTTCACGGGTTCCGGCGCGGTGTCACGCGCTATCCGGTCCCCGGTGCAATGGTATTTCCCGCTTCCACCCAGGACCTGAAGCAGGTCTATGCCAGCGATGGCCGCAGTGCGGTGACGATCGGCAAGGTCTATCCGACTAAGGACATTCGCGCCGGTCTCTATGTCGATGCCATGCTGGGCAAGCACTTCGCCCTGCTCGGTTCTACCGGTACCGGTAAATCGACCAGTGCGGCGCTGATCCTGCACCGTATCTGCGAAGCCGCGCCCGAAGGTCATATCGTGATGATCGACCCGCACGGCGAATATTCGGCCGCGTTCCGCAATACCGGCGTGATCCTCGACGTCTCGAACCTGCAGATGCCGTACTGGATCATGAATTTCGAGGAGCACTGTGAAGTCCTTCTCACCAGCAGCGGGAACGACCGGCAGGTCGATGCCGATATCCTTGCGAAGGCGCTGCTTCATGCGCGCAGCAAGAGCCGGCTTGCGGCCAGCATGGGCAAGATCACCGTCGATTCTCCCATTCCCTATCTTCTTTCGGACCTGTCCAACGCGATCCAGGACGCGATGGGCAAGCTCGACAAATCGACGACTTCTGCGCCCTACATGCGCATCAAGAACAAGCTCGAGGAACTGAAAACCGATCCGCGCTACCAGTTCATGTTTTCCGGCATGCTGGTTGCGGACACCATGGCCGATTTCATCGGCAAGGTTTTCCGCATGCCGTCCAACGGCAAGCCCATTTCCATCATCGACGTGTCGGGCGTGCCGTCGGATATTACCGCCACCGTGGTCGCGGTGCTCAGCCGCCTGGTGTTCGATTTCGCCATCTGGGGCCGCGAGGAACGCACCTCGCCGATCCTGCTGGTCTGCGAGGAAGCCCACCGTTACGTGCCGAGCGAGAAGAACGCCGACGGTAACTCGGTCGGCACGATCCTCAGCCGGATTGCCAAGGAAGGGCGTAAATACGGGATCTCGCTGGGCCTCATCACGCAGCGCCCGTCGGACCTTGCCGAAGGCGTGCTGTCGCAGTGCGGCACGATCCTCTCGATGCGTCTCAACAACGACCGCGACCAGGAATTCGTGCGCGCCGCGATGCCCGAAGGCGCACGCGGTTTCCTGGACGCCATCCCGGCGCTGCGCAACCGCGAGGTGATCGTTTGCGGCGAAGGCGTCGCCATTCCGATCCGCGTTGCCTTCGACAACCTCGAAGAATCCAAGCGTCCGGCCTCGGAAGACCCGAGCTTCGTCGAACTCTGGAACCAGACCGGCGGCGAAGAGGAAATCGTCCAGCGCACCGTGCAGCGCTGGCGTTCGCAGGGTTGATTTTCTGCTTTTCGAACCCGCATCCGCGGGTTCGTCCTCGCTAGACGGGCGGCAAGCCGCACCCGCTGCGGGCGGGCGGTCGCCCTTGCCGGCCCTCCCCCGGGCCGGAACCTGCGCTACCTTTCAACCACAAGAGCACCGAGCCGCAAGGCGAGGCAAGGCTAAACAATCTACGTCCCTCTGGTATCGCCGAACAGGTGGATGTGCAGGCGGTCGCTCATCCGGAAACCGTGCTTCAGGCATAGGTCGGCGAGCCATTTCTCGCGGGCGCGAAGCGTTTCGCTGTCGGTGCCTTCGGGCATCAGGAAGACGTGGCCCGGCTTGAAGCGATAGCGATCGCGCAGGGCCAGCACTTCTTCCACGTCCGCAGGTTCCGCGATCACGAACTTGAAAAAGGCGCGCGGATCGGTGGCGTAGGCGTCGAGCCGTTCGGGCAAGAGCGCGAGGTCTGGGGGATTGCCACTATGCGCAAGCTTCGGGCTGACATTGAACTGATCGATCCGCACGTCGAGCGCGGGCGGCGCGCGGGTGGTGCCGTTGGTTTCTATCTCGACTGTCACATCAGGCAGCAGGTCGAGCAATTTCGCCAGCGCCGGGGCCTGAAGCAGCGGCTCCCCGCCGGTAATGACCAGCCGTTTCTGCCCCAGCGCGGTAATCCGCGCCGCGACTTCGGCCTCGTCCAGCGTGACCTGGTTGGGCTTGCGTTCGTAAGTCACGCCATCGCGGTGGGGGCGGTCGTCGCCCTCGAAATGCCATGTGTAGGCAGTGTCGCACCACACGCAGGCAAGGTTGCAGCGCGAAAGGCGCATGAAGGCGACCGGCATGCCCATGCTCGGCCCTTCTCCCTGGACCGAAGCGAAGACTTCCGGTCCCCCGGTATCATCGGTGGCGAGGACGAGGCTCATAAGGCGTGGCTGGTCGAAGGTGACAAAGGTGACACGCTGTCACCCGTGTCCAACAGGGTGCAAGCCCGCAAGAACGCACGGGTTTTCCCTCGCGAGGGCAGGGTGACACTTTGCTGGAAAACAGGACAGGGGCGGCCGGACATCATGTCTGCGCCCATGCCAGTTTTTGGCCGTGTAGGAAATGCAGCAGGTAACGGGCGTCCGCGCGCCGCAAATTCAGCGCCATTGCGCCGGGTCGATGGCCAGCAGCTGGGCAAGCTGGCTGTAGAGTTCGGGCCGTTCATCGCGCAGCGCCCTAGGCTTTTCGAAGAAGGTCACGATCGCTTCGGCAAAGAATTCCTGGTGATTGGTCGCGCCATAAGGATCGATCAACGTGCTTTCACCGCGATCGAGACGCTCGCCGTGATCGCGATAGGCGTCCAGCATGGCCTGTTCCCAACCGGCATATTGCTGCCCTTTTCGCAGGATGGGGATGCCGTTGACGTGCCCGCTCAGCCCGTCGAGCTGGTGGGCGAATTCGTGGATCACCACATTGTGCCCATCGCCTGCGTCCAGCCCGCCATGCAGCGCATCGTCCCACGAAAGGACCACCGGCCCACGCGCCCAGCTTTCGCCCAGCGTCGCGTGATTGCCTTCGTGGATCAGGTGCCCGTCATGCGTGCCGCGATCGGTCAGGAAGGCCGAGGGATAGACCAGCACATTGCGCAAGGTGTCGTACCACGCCGGACTGTTGACGATCAGCAGGCAGGCCTGCGCAGCAATCGAAAGGCGCATTTCCTCGGTAACTTCCAGCCCGTTGATCCCCCGGAAGGTGATCTGGTCGAAGAACCGGTTCATTTTCCCTTCGAGCGATGCACGCAAGGGCTCTGGAAGCCGACCCACCAGCGGCACCAGCTTTTCGACCGTCGCGCGCTGCCGGGACGTCAGCGGTGTCGCAAGCAGGGTCTTGCGCCTGCTGCGCCGCCACAGCCAACGGGCCAACACCAACGCTGCGACGAGCAAAATCCCGCCAGGTACGATCCAGGACGTCATCCGCCCAAAATAGGATGCCCCGGCGGGCTTTGGTAGAGGGCTTGCCTAACCGAGCCGATCCAGCGCAGCCTCCAGCCGTTCGATTTCCGCCGTGTGATGCGAAAGATCGGCGCGGGCTTTCTCGACCGCTTCAGGCTTGGCGCGTTCGACGAAATTGGCGTTGCCGAGACGCCCCTCGAGAGACTTCGCTTCCTTGCGTGACGCTTCGAGTGCCTTTTCGAGCCGCGTCTTTTCCGCCGCGATGTCGATGATGCCTTCGAGGGGGATGACGAACTCGTCCTCGCCCGCGGCGATCTGCATCGCGGCCCCTGCGGGCGCTTCGCCGAAGGTGACCGGCGTCAGGCGCGCGAGGCGCTCGAAGGCGGCGCCAATGGCTTCGACCACGCGCTTGCCGAGCGGCGAAGGCGCAGCGACGAAAGCGGGCAGTTTTGCGCCCGGCGCGATGCCGAGTTCGTTCTTCGCCGTGCGCGTCGCGCTGGTGAGCGCGATAAGCCAGTCGATCTCGGCCTTGGCCTCGCCATCCACCTCGGCCTGCGGATCGGGCCATTTGGCGGTGATCAGCGGATAGTCGGGTCGATCACCCTGCTTCGACCACAGCTCTTCGGTGATGAAGGGCATGAAGGGATGCAGCATGACGAGGATCTGGTCGAGCGCCCAGCCGGCGACCGCCTTCGTCTCTTCATCGAAGTTGCCCTTGATCAGTTCGATATACCAGTCGCAGAACCGGTCCCACACGAAGTGGTAGATCGTGTTCGCGGCGGCATCGAAGCGCAGTTCGGCCAGCGCCTTGTCGAGCGCTTCCTTCGTTTCGATTACTTCGCCGATGATCCAGCGGTTGACCGCATGGCTGGCGGCAGGTGCGGCGATGGATGTGCTCGCGCCGATACCGTTGGACTGGCAGAAACGCGTCGCATTCCAGAGCTTTGTCGCGAAGTTGCGATAGCCCTCGATGCGCTTGTCATCCATCTTGATGTCGCGGCCCTGGCTTTCCATCGCCGCCATGAAGAAGCGCAGCGCATCGGCGCCGTA